>NZ_JBFTNE010000041.1:0-144062 GCF_056397325.1 Cupriavidus sp. 05N39 | reverse complement strand
ACTCAAACATGGCCCCCTCTTTTCCGCTCTTTTTGCCTGCCGACGAGGCGCCCCATACGGCCTGGTACACCTTGACGGCTCGCTTCGCATCGCGGGACTGTGTTTGCCGCCCCTCGGTTGGTAAACACGGCTACAACCTGAAGGTTTGAGTCGGCCATGGGTTTGCTCCCCTCTCCCGCTTGCGGGAGAGGGGCCGGGGGAGAGGGAGGGCGTTTGCAAGGGCGGGTCCGTCAAGTAACGATTGGTAGCCGTGTGGAGCGCCCCCAGGGGCGGGCCACACCGTCCCGCGATGCGAAGCGAGCCGTCAAGGTGTACCAGGCCGTATGGGGCGCCTCGGGATCCGACGAAAAGAGCGGAAAAGAGGGRSCCATGTTTGAGTATCGCCTTAAGGCGATGCGAGTTTGGCTCCCGGCCGCTCTTTTTGYCTGCCGACGAGGAGTCTTTCGCCCCATCCGGCGCGCCTTCTTTGCCTACTTTCTTGGCAAGACAAGAAAGTAGGTCGCCGCCCCGCAGGGGTGGTGAAACCGCCTTTGACTTTAAGCCTTTGACGTTGAAGTTAAGCCCTTGAAGCCAAGCAACAGAATCTCCCCACCCCACAAACAAGAAAAGCCCACGTTTTCACGTGGGCCTCCATTCTATGCCACCTGCCGGCCGTGCAGCGGCCAGCAGAGCACTCCCAGCACTCAGGAAACCTGCTGAATACCAGCCAGCAGCCAGCCACCGCTACCCGTCACCGGCTTCGCCAGGTTCCAGACTTCAGCGAAAGGCTGTGCCGGATCGCCGGCCTTTTCACGGATCATGCCGGAGAAGCGCACGCTGGCCAGATGCTGGGCCGGGCTGTCCTCGATGCCGAGCAGCTCGGCTTCCAGCGTGACCACGTCGGTCTTGTTGACCTCGGCGCCCCGCTCGGACAAGTCCATCTTGATCTCGGCAAACATTTCCGGCGTGGTGAACTCACGGATGTCCTCGAGATTGCCGGCATCCCAGGCAGCCTGCAGGCGCACGTAGTAAACCTTGGCGTTACGCAGGAAGGCTTCAGTGTCGAAGTCGGCCGGCACGCCCCAAGGCTGGGCCACGGCTGCAGCAGCGGCGGCACCGGCCATCACCGGCGCGGCGGACTGCAGCGGCGAGGCGGCGCCAGATCCGGACATCACGGGATTCGGTGCGCCGGCAGGCACTTGCTGGCGCAGCACCGGCTCGTTGCTTCCGCCCATGCCACCCGGGCCGTTACCAGCACCCGCTCCGGCATAGGCCGGTTGCTGCGGACGGCTCGCGCCGCCGCGGAACTTGCGGATCAGCCAGATCGCAACGAACGCCACCAGGGCGATCAGGATCAGGTTGGACAAGAAGCCCATGGCGGCACCGCCCAGGCCGAAGTGCGACAACAGCCAGCCAATGCCCAGGCCGGCGGCGATGCCGCCGAGCATGCCTCCCCAGTTGCGCTTGGGTGCGGCAGCGGCTGCCGCGCCAGCGCCAGCAGCGGCACCGGCCGGCGCGGCTTGCTGGGCCGGTTGCTGCTGCGCGGGCGTCTGGTTCGGCGATTGCTGTGCCGGCGCCTGCTGGCGCTGCGTCACGCCGGACGATTGCTTGCCAACGCTGCGAGACCCGCCGAGGCGTTTGGCGTTCGCGTCCAGCGCCATGCCGAGGGCAAGCGTGCCAATCAGCACACCCGCCATGAATCTTGCGCGAAATAGCGACATATCAGTGCTTCCCCTGTTAAGTTCGCTCATTTTTCCGTGAGCCTATATCAGTCTAGTACTTTCGCCCGACGTGGAGTGCTACCACTCCTGCCGTCAGGTTGAAGTATTCGACATTGTCCAGGCCCGCATGTTCCATAAGACGTACAAGTGAAACCTGGTCTGGATGCATTCTGATGGATTCCGCCAGATAGCGATAGCTATCGGAATCCTGTACCACGCGCTGCCCCAGCCACGGCAGGAACTTCAGCGAATAGAGATCGTAGGCCTTTTCCAGCGGCTTCCACACCTTGGAGAACTCCAGCACCATGACCTTGCCGCCCGGCTTGATCACGCGGCGCATCTCGGCCAGCGCCACGTCCTTGTGGGTCATGTTGCGCAACCCGAAGGATACGGTGACCACATCGAAGTAATTGTCGGGGAAGGGAATCCGCTCCGCGTCACACAGGCAGGTGGGGATGACGATGCCCTTGTTCAATAGGCGATCGCGGCCCACCCGCAGCATGGATTCGTTGATATCGGTCAGCCAGACCTCGCCGGCAGGTCCGGCCTGGCGCGCGAAGGCCTTGGCCAGGTCGCCGGTGCCGCCGGCGATGTCGAGCACCTTGAAACCGGGCCGCACGCCGGCCTGGGCGATGGTGAACATCTTCCACAGCCGGTGCATGCCGCCGGACATCAGGTCGTTCATGACATCGTACTTGTTGGCCACCGAATGGAAGACTTCGGCCACCTTGCCGGCCTTCTCTTCTTCCTTGACCTTCTCGAACCCGAAGTGGGTTTCGCTCATGACTCGCTCCAGAATTCAGTAATGGCCCGCGGGGCGCTCAGTGATGGCCGCAGGCATGGCCGCCGCCGGCCACCATCGGGGTGTCGCGGTCGACCCCGGCCGCTTCCAGGCGCTGCAGGTAGGCCTGCCAGATGGCATCCTGCTCTGCGCCCAGGCGGTAAAGCAGCTCCCAGGAATAGATGCCGGTATCGTGACCGTCGGAAAAACGGATCAGGATGGCGTAGTTGCCAACCGGCTCGACCGCGGCGATGGTGACATCGCGCTTGCCGGTCTGCAGCACTTCCTGGCCCGGGCCGTGGCCCTGCACTTCGGCCGAGGGCGAGTTCACCCTCAGGTACTCGAAGGGCAGCCGGAAGCTGGCACCGTTGTCGAAGCCCACCTCCAGCACGCGCGACTGGGTGTGCACGGTGAGGGCGGTGGGGTGGGGAGTATCTTTTTCGAGGCCTGCCATGATGGGTGGCGCGCGGCTTTCGGCGCGCCGCAAATCGCGGCCACACCCGCCTTCACGCTTCGTGTACGACCCGATAGCTTACCGCAGCCGCCTCGCCTTGCCCATCTTGCTCCGTCTTCCAGTGCGCGCCGTCCGCGGCAACGTAGCGCAGGCGGCGATCATGAAAGGCGGCTACCGTGCTGCGGTGGGCGATGCTGATGATCGCCGCGCCGGGCAGCGATTCCACCATCAGGCGGTACATCGCGCTCTCGGTCTCCTCGTCGAGCGCGCTGGTGGCTTCGTCGAGGAAGAGGTAGTCGGGCTTTTGCAGCAGCGCCCGCGCGAAGGCGAGCCGCTGCTGTTCGCCCGGCGACAAACGCAGCGACCAGTTGTCGAACACATCAAGCTGCTCGGTCAGGGCGCCGAGCTGGGCCTGGCGCAGCACCTCCTGCAGAGCCTCGCGGCTGTGGGCGGTGCCGGCGTCGGGATAAGCCAGCGCATCGGCCAGCGACCCGATCGGCAGGTAGCTGCGTTGCGGCAGGAACAGCAAGCTGGCCGCGCGCGGCATGGCTACCGTGCCGCTGCCATATGGCCAGATGCCGGCCAGCGCGCGGAACAACACGCTCTTGCCGCAGCCGGAGGGACCGCTGACCAGCCAGCGCTCGCCGGCGCCGATCTCCAGCGAGAACGGCGCCACCAGCGGCCGCTGGTGGATTTCGCCGCCATTGCCCGTGCGCACCGGCAGCGCCAGTGCTAGGGTGTCGATGCGGATGCCGTCGGCATCCGCCTGGTCCACCTCGATATCGCGCACGCCGGTGTGTTCCTGGTCCTGCCGCTCGGCCACCCGGATGGCGTCGCGGAAATCGATCAGCCGGTTGGCCGCGGCCTTCCAGCCGACCAGCGTCGCGTAGTTATCGACGAACCAGGACAGGGCGCCCTGCACCTGGCCGAATGCCGAACTCACCTGCATCAACCCGCCGAGCGTCATCTTGCCGGCGAAGTAGCGCGGAGCGGCCACGATCAGCGGGAAGATGATGGCGAACTGGGCATAGCCGGAATTGACGAAGGTCAGGCGCCGCGTATAACGCATCAACTGGTTCCAGTTGGCGCGAATGCGGTCGAAGCGCGAGCGCAGGCCGGCCTGTTCGGTCGGTTCCCCCCGGTACAGCGCCACGGGCTCGCTGTTCTCGCGCAGGCGCACCAGCGTGAAGCGAAAATCCGCCTCGTACCGCTCCTGCTGGTAGCTCAGCCCGATCAGCGGCCGGCCCACGAGGTGGGCGATCAGCGACCCGATCACCGCGTAGCCGATGGCGAACCACACCATATAGCCGGGAATGATGATCTCGTTGCCGCCGAGCATGAAGCTGATCGGCCCTGACACCGCCCACAGGATGCCAACGAAGGACAGCAGCGTTACCACCGAATTGAGCAGCCCGAGCGAGAGCGTCAGGGCACCATCGGTAAACGAGCGCAGGTCGTCGGCCAGCCGCTGGTCAGGGTTGTCAGTGGTATGGGTCTGCTCGATGCGGTAGTACGCCTGATGACTGAGCCAGTGGTCCATGAAGCGCCCCGTCATCCACGTACGCCAGCGCATTTGCAGCATCATGGTGTAGTACTGGCGCGAGATGGCCGCCACGATGAAGAAGCCGGCAATCCACGAAAAGCGGATCAGCAGCGCCTTGAAGGAGGCGTAGTCGTGCTGCTCCAGCGCGTTGTAGAACACGCGGGTCCAGTCATTGAGCAGCACATTGATATAGACGATGCCGAGATTGAGCGCGACGACGAAGGCCAGTAGCCCCAGCCCGGCCTTGCGGTCCTCGGATATCCAGTAAGGCTTGATCAGGTCCCAGGTCTCGCCCATCCGCAGGCGGCTCTGGACTTTGAGGGCACGGGCCGGCACGGCCGGGCCTGGAACGGTAACGGAAGTCGGTGTGGACATGGCACCTTTCGCGCGGGCGGGCCATGGCTGATCCACCGGCCCCGCTCTTGTGTGAATGAAGACAACGGGTGTTAGAAGACGGCGCTGCCCGGCTGGTTCCGGAAACTCCAAAAAACCGGCAGCAATCCGCGCCTCGGGTCAGCGTACTTCGTCCAGTTTCGCCAGGGCCGCACGCAATGCCGGCAGGCGCTGCGCAAGGCCGGCCAGGCGCGCGGCATCGGGCTCGCGCTGCGGGGCCGCCCAGACGGCTTCGGGGAAATGCGTGTCCCAGCGATAGCGTGGAATGATATGCCAGTGCAGGTGCGGCACCATATTGCCGAAAGCGGCAAGGTTGACCTTGTCGGGCGACATGGTCTCGCGCACCGCGCGCTCCACGCGCGCCACCAGGCGCATCAGCCAGGCCTGGTCGTCCTCGGGCAGGTCGGTCTGCTCGGCCACGTGGCCGTTCCAGACCACCCGGCAAAAGCCTGGAAAGCGCTCGTGCTCGACCAGGATGACGCGGGCGCGCTCGCCGCGCCAGGCCAGTTCGCCGCCGTCGGTCTCGCACAGGGGGCAGTCGGGGATGAGGTTCATGCGATCACTCCCGGGACGCCGGGGGCATCAGTCCGCTGCCCTGGGTTGGGGGAGAGGGCGGGAGCCTGCACGGAGTGAGAGCCTGCGGGCCGGCGCCCGTCCGCCCTCTCCCCCGGCTGCTCTCCCGCAAGCGGGAGAGGGGCGCAAACCAGAGGCTTGCCGAAGCGCATCGTGCTCACCGCCCTCGCCCCTTCCATCACACCAGCACCCGCTCGATGCCGCCCGAATTGGCCTTGGCCACGTAGTCCGGCATCCAGTTCTCGCCCAGCAGGTGCCTGGCCATTTCCACCACGATGTAGTCCGCCGTTACCGTGGCGTCTTCGTTGTAGCGCGACAAACCCTGCAGGCAGGACGGGCAACTGGTCAGGATCTTGACGTCGCCGACGAAGCCGTCGGTGCGCAGCTTGTCCGCGCCCTTGGTCATTTCCTCTTCCTTGCGGAAGCGGATCTGGGTGGAAACGTCCGGACGCGACACCGCCAGGGTGCCAGACTCGCCGCAGCAACGTTCGTTCTTCTCGATCTTGCCGCCGCCCTCGTTGCCGCCCATCAGCTCGTTGACGAGCTTGGTCGGGTCCATGGTCTTGATCGGGGTGTGGCAGGGGTCGTGGTACATGTAGCGCGTACCGGTCACGCCCTCCAGCTTGACGCCCTTCTCCAGCAGGTATTCGTGGATGTCGATGATGCGGCAGCCCGGGAAGATCTTGTCGAATTCATACCCGGCAAGCTGGTCGTAGCAGGTGCCGCAGCTCACCACCACGGTCTTGATATCGAGGTAATTCAGCGTGTTGGCGACCCGGTGGAACAGCACCCGGTTGTCGGTGACCATCTTCTCGGCCTTGTCGTACTGGCCGTTGCCGCGCTGCGGATAGCCGCAGCACAGGTAGCCCGGCGGCAACACGGTCTGCACGCCGACATGCCACAGCATGGCCTGCGTGGCGAGGCCGACCTGCGAGAACAGCCGCTCCGAGCCGCAACCCGGGAAGTAGAACACCGCCTCGGTCTCGGGCGAGGTCCGCTTCGGGTCGCGGATGATCGGCACGATCTCGTTGTCTTCGATATCCAGCAGCGCACGCGCGGTCTTCTTGGGCAGGTTGCCCGGCATCTTCTTGTTGATGAAGTGGATCACCTGCTCTTGCACCGGCGCGCGGCCCACCGTGGCGGGCGGGTGCGCGGCCTGCTTCCTGGCGAACTTCTTGAGCACGTCGTTGCCCAGGCGCTGCGCCTTGAAGCCCCAGTCAATCATGACCTTGCGGGTCATGTTGATGGTCTGCGGATTGGTGGCGTTGAGGAAGAACATCGACGCGGCGGTGCCGGGATTGAACTTCTTCTGCCCCATCTTGCGCAGCAGGTTGCGCATGTTCATCGACACGTCGCCGAAGTCGATCTTGACCGGGCACGGCGTCACGCACTTGTGGCAGACCGTGCAGTGGTCGGCCACGTCGGAGAACTCGTCCCAGTGCTTGATCGAGATGCCGCGGCGGGTCTGCTCCTCGTACAGGAAGGCTTCCACCAGCAGCGAAGTCGCCAGGATCTTGTTGCGCGGGCTGTACAGCAGGTTGGCGCGCGGCACGTGGGTGGCGCACACCGGCTTGCACTTGCCGCAGCGCAGGCAGTCCTTGACGCTGTCGGCGATAGCGCCGATATCGCTCTGCTGCATGATGATGGACTCATGTCCCATCAGCCCGAACGACGGCGTATAGGCATTGCGCAGGTCGGCGCCCGGCAACAGCTTGCCCTTGTTGAAGCGGCCCTGCGGGTCCACGCGCTGCTTGTACTCGCGGAACTCGCCGATCTCGTCTTCGGTCAGGAACTCCAGCTTGGTGATGCCGATGCCGTGCTCGCCGGAGATCACGCCGTCGAGCGAGCGCGCCAGCGCCATGATGCGGGCCACCGCGCGGTGGGCATCCTGCAGCATGTCGTAGTCGTCGGAATTGACCGGGATGTTGGTGTGCACGTTGCCGTCGCCGGCGTGCATGTGCAGCGCCACGAAAACCCGGCCGCGCAGCACCTGCTTGTGGATCTTCTGCGCTTCGTCGAGGATGGGCTTGAACTCGCCGCCGTTGAAGATATTGCGCAGCTCGGCGCGCACCTCGCTCTTCCAGGACACGCGGATGGTGCGGTCCTGCAGCAAGTGGAACACGGTGGCGTCCGGCTGCTGCGCCAGGCGTGCCTCGAAGGCCTGGCCGAGCAGGCCCAGCCCGTGGCCGATCAGCGCGGCGCGCGCGGTGGCCAGCGGCGTGTCGAGATGGTTCTGCAGATAGGTCCAGCGCGAGCGGATCTCGCGCAGCAGCTGCAAGGCGTGCTGCACGCGGTCTTCCAGCAGTTCGGCGCTGGGGATCTCGTTGGCGTCGTCGCTGCGGCCCAGCGGCAGGTTGCCGCGCGCGAAGAAAGCTTCCAGCGCGTCGGTCAGCTGGAGCTTGTTCTTGATCGACAGCTCGATATTGATGCGCTCGATGCCATCGGTGTACTCGCCCATGCGCGGCAGCGGGATCACCACGTCTTCATTGATCTTGAAGGCGTTGGTGTGCTTGGCGATGGCGGCGGTACGGGAGCGGTCCAGCCAGAATTTCTTGCGTGCCTCCGGGCTGACCGCGACGAAGCCTTCGCCGCTCTTGCCGTTGGCCATGCGGATGACTTCCGAGGTGGCGCGGGCCACCGCGTCCTGGTCGTCGCCGACGATATCGCCGATCAACACCATCTTGGGGAAGGCGTTGCGCTTGCTCTTGGTGGCATAGCCCACCGCGCGCAGGTAGCGCTCGTCCAGATGCTCCAGGCCGGCCAGGATGGCGCCGCCGGGGGTGCGCGTCTCGGCGTCGAGGTAGTCCTTGATCTCGACGATGCTCGGAATGGCGTCGCGTGCCTGGCCGAAGAACTCCAGGCAGACCGTGCGCACATGCGCCGGCATGCGGTGCAGGATCCAGCGGGCGCTGGTGATGATGCCGTCGCAGCCTTCCTTCTGGATACCGGGCAGGCCGGCCAGGAACTTGTCGGTCACGTCCTTGCCCAGGCCTTCCTTGCGGAACTTGCGCCCTTCGATGACCAGCGTTTCCGTGCGCAGTGGCTTCTCGCCGGGCGCACGGTTGCCATCCGACCATTTCAACTCGAATGTGGCGACCGGCACGTCATGGATCTTGCCCAGGTTGTGGTCCTGGCGCGTGACTTCCAGCCAGTTGCCTTCCGGGTCCACCATGCGCCACCAGGCCAGGTTGTCCAGCGCGGTGCCCCACAGCACGGCCTTCTTGCCGCCGGCATTCATGGCCACGTTGCCGCCGATGCAGGAGGCGTCGATCGAGGTCGGGTCGACCGCGAACACCAGCCCCGCCTTGTCGGCGGCATCCGCCACGCGGCGCGTCACCACGCCGGCGCCGGAGAAGATGGTCGCGACCTTGTGCGATACGCCAGGCAGGTCGGTCTGCTCCACCGGCCCGAGCTGCTCGAGCTTTTCCGTATTGATGACCGCGCTCATCGGCGTCAGCGGCACGGCACCGCCGGTATAGCCGGTGCCGCCTCCGCGCGGGATGATGGTCAGGCCCAGCTCAAAACAGCCCTTGACCATGCCGGCGATCTCTTCTTCGGTGTCCGGCGTGAGGACCACGAAGGGATATTCCACCCGCCAGTCAGTCGCGTCGGTCACATGCGAGACGCGCGACAAGCCGTCGAACTTGATGTTGTCCTTCTGCGTGATGCGGCCCAGCACGCGCAGGGTGCGCTTGCGCAGGTCGTAGGCGTCGGCGAACTCCTGCTTGAAGTCCTCGATCGCCTGCTTGGCAAAGCTGACCAGCTGCTCGACGCGGTGGGAGCGGTCCTCGGCCGCCGGTTCGGCATGCTCGGCACGGTCGGCGGCGCGGCGCTTTTCCACCTCGGACAGCCGATGGTGCAGTGCGGTCACCAGCATCTGGCGGCGCTTGGGATTCTCCAGCAGGTCGTCCTGCAGGTAGGGATTGCGGCGCACCACCCAGATATCGCCCAGCACTTCGTACAGCATGCGGGCGGACCGGCCGGTGCGGCGCTCTGCGCGCAACTCGTGCAGGATGCGCCAGGCTTCTTCGCCTAGCAGCCGGATGACAATCTCGCGATCCGAGAATGACGTGTAGTTATAAGGGATCTCACGCAGGCGCGGGGGCGCATCCTGCGAGGCGAGTTTGGCATCGAGCACGAGTGGGGCGTTCATGGGGAGGGACCGCTTCCTGTAGCGCACGGGGACGGTGCGCCGGATCGTCTTTAAAGGGCAATTGTACTTCAAGGCCTGCTTTCGCCGCACCGCAACATGGCAGAACCTTGCTTGGGCAAGGGTTGCATCACATCGCCGGACCTGCCTGCAAGCCGCGCTAGAACAGGCTTTTGAGGCCGGCGGCGATGCCATGCCAGAAACTGTTGGGGATCCATAGCAGGGCCATGGTCATGGCAAGGTAGCGCAGAAATTTGCCAATCGCCATGTAAACCAGGCTTGGCCAGAACGGCAGCCGGAGCCAGCCCGCCAAAGTGCACAAAGGATCACCAATCCCGGGTAACCACGATGCGAGCAGGGTTGGCGGACCGAGCCTGCGCATCCAGCGGAAATAGCGCGCGTCCAGGGCCGGCTTGCGCGGCTTGCGCGGGTGCTTCCGGTGCTCGGCGTGCTCTTCCTCATGCTGGCGCTGCTGGCGCCGCTTGCGGTAGCGCACCAGCGCCAGCTTGGCCGCGTAGCCCAGCCACCAGTCAATGGCTCCGCCCGCGGTATTGCCCAGCGTCGCCACGACGATGGCGGGCCAGAACATATGCGGATTGAGCTTGATATAGCCGAACACCGCGGGCTCGGAGCCCAGGGGCAGCAAGGTGGCGGACACCAGGCTGACCAGGAAGATGGCCGGCAGCCCGACTTTGGGCAGGGCGGCGGTTTCGAACAACCAGTCGATGAAGCCTTCCATATAGAGAGAATTGGTGCCGGTGCAGGTTGGCGGTCGGGCGGCGGGCCATTCTAGCAGCGCGCCGCCAGCGTCCTGGCGGCGCGAGGTGCCGGCGGGGCAACCCGCATGGCACGCGCCGGCGATTTGTGATTAACTGTTAGAGCCTGCTGCGCCCAATCGTTCGCGGCCCGGCCGTCTTGGCCCTACCGGTTTCACCCGCAGCACATGCAGCACCTGCAGCAATTCGCACTGCCCGCAGCACCGCAGTACCAACATCACGAAATAGCCGTCACCAGCAAACGGCAGTAACGCGTCGTGGCCAGTCCCGCGCATTTTCGGGATTCACGGATTGGTCATGCACGTGTCCACCCACATGGAGACAAGCATGGCGATTCCTATCCGCCTGACCGTCAACGGCCGCGCCGTGGATGCCCAGGTAGAACCCAACACCCTTCTCGTCCAGTTCCTGCGCGAACAACTCCGCCTCACCGGCACCCATGTCGGCTGCGACACCGCCCAGTGCGGGTCTTGCACCGTCCATATGGACGGCCGCGCGGTCAAGTCGTGCAATATGCTGGCGCTGCAGGCGGATGGTGCGAGGATCACCACCATTGAAGGTCTGGCCCCCGAAGGCCAGCTCCATCCCATGCAGGAGGCCTTTCGCAATTGCCACGGGCTGCAATGCGGCTTCTGCACGCCCGGCATGGTCATGAGCGCCACCGCGCTGGTCCAGGCCGAGCCGAATGCCGACGCCGCCGCCATCCGCGAGCAGCTCGAGGGCAACCTGTGCCGCTGTACCGGCTACCACAACATCGTGCGCGCGGTGCAGGAAGGCCAGGCCGCGATGCATGGCGTCAGCGCCGAATAAGGGGACCGCCATGAACGCACCTGACGACCAGCACCTGATCGGCGCCTCGGTCAAGCGCAAGGAAGACTACCGCTTCCTCACCGGCAACGGCCAGTACACCGACGACATCGTGCTGCCGCAGCAAAGCTACGGCTACTTCCTGCGCTCGCCGCACGCCCACGCGCGCATCGCTTCCATCGACAAGACCGAGGCACTGGCCTCGCCCGGCGTGATCGCCATCTTCACCGGTGACGACGTCGCCGCCGACAAGGTCGGCGGCCTGCCTTGCGGCTGGCTGATCCACAGCATCGACGGCAGCCCGATGAAGGAGCCGCCGCACCCGGTGCTGGCGCAGGGCAAGGCACGCCACGTGGGCGACCAGGTCGCGCTGGTGGTAGCCGAGACGCTGCAGCAGGCCAAGGACGCCGCCGAGAGGATCGACGTGGCATACGAGGAACTGCCCGCCGTGGTGAACACCGCGCAGGCAGCCTCGGCCAGCACGCTGGTGCACGACGACGTGCCGGAGAACACCAGCTATGTCTGGGGCCACGGCGACCGCGCCGCCACCGACGCCGCCTTTGCCAAGGCCGCCCACGTGACCACGCTCGAGATCGTCAACAACCGCCTGATCCCCAACGCGATCGAGCCGCGCGCCGTCAATGCCAGCTACACCCGGCAGGACGACAGCTACACCGTCTACGTCTCGAACCAGAACCCGCACGTGGAGCGCCTGCTGATGGGCGCCTTCGTGCTGGGCCTGCCGGAATCTCGGCTGCGCATCATTGCGCCGGACGTGGGTGGCGGCTTCGGCTCCAAGATCTTCCTGTACGCGGAGGACGTGGCGCTGACCTGGGCCTCGAAGAAGGTCAAGCGCCCGATCAAGTGGACCGCCGAGCGCTCCGAATCCTTCCTGACCGATGCCCACGGGCGCGACCACGTCACCAAGGCCGAGCTGGCGCTCGATGCCGATGGCAGGTTCCTGGCAATGCGGGTGCACACCACCGCCAACATGGGTGCCTACCTGTCGACCTTCGCCTCCAGCGTGCCGACCATCCTGTACGCCACGCTGCTGGCCGGGCAGTACACCACCCCGGCGATCTACGCCGAGGTGCGCGCGGTGTTCACCAACACCTCGCCGGTGGATGCCTACCGCGGCGCGGGCCGCCCGGAAGCCACTTATGTGGTGGAAAGGCTGGTGGAAACCGCGGCGCGCGAACTGAAGATGGACCCGGCCGAACTGCGCCGCAAGAACTTCATCCACGACTTCCCCTACGCCACCCCCGTCGGCCTGACCTACGACACCGGCGACTACGAGCCGTGCCTCGCGCGCGCGCAGGAACTGGCCGACGTCAAGGGCTTCCCCGCGCGGCGCGACGAAGCGAAGCAGCGCGGCAAGCTGCGTGGCCTGGGCTACTCGTGCTACATCGAGGCGTGCGGTCTGGCGCCGTCGAATATCGCCGGCGCCCTGGGCGCGCGCGCGGGCCTGTTCGAGGTTGGCGAGGTCCGCGTGCACCCCACCGGCACCGTGACCGTCTTCACCGGCTCGCACAGCCACGGCCAGGGACATGAGACCACCTTCGCGCAGATCGTGGCCGAGCGCCTCGGCATTGCGCTCGAAGCGGTGGAAATCGTGCATGGCGATACCGGCCGGGTGCCCTTCGGCATGGGCACCTATGGTTCGCGCTCGCTGTCGGTGGGCGGCTCGGCCATCATGAAGGCGCTCGAAAAGATCGAGGCCAAGGCCAAGAAGATCGCGGCCCACCTGCTGGAAGCCTCGGACGCGGACATCGAGTTCAAGAACGGCGTGTTCAGCGTGGCCGGCACTGACCGCAGCAAGACCTTCGGCGAGGTTGCGCTGACCGCCTACGTGCCGCACAACTATCCGCTCGACAAGCTCGAACCCGGCCTGAACGAAAACGCCTTCTACGACCCGACCAACTTCACTTACCCGTCCGGCGCCTACATCTGCGAAGTGGAGGTGGACCCCGATACGGGCGAAAGCAAGGTGATCAAGTTCACCGCGGTGGACGATTTCGGCAACATCATCAACCCGATGATCGTCGAAGGCCAGGTGCATGGCGGCATCGGCCAGGGCCTCGGCCAGGCCATGCTGGAGCAGTGCATCTACGACGACGACAGCGGCCAGTTGCTGACCGGCTCCTACATGGACTACGCCATGCCGCGCGCCGGCGACCTGCCCGACTTCACGGTGGAGACCGCCAAGGGCACACCCTGCACGCACAACCCGCTGGGCGTGAAGGGCTGCGGCGAGGCAGGGGCGATCGGCTCGCCGCCGGCATTCATCAATGCGCTGGTGGACGCGCTCTCGCCGCTGGGCGTGAGCGACATCCAGATGCCCGCCACACCGCACCGCGTATGGCAGGCGATTCGCCACGCGCAGACCGCCAACTGACGTCGGAGGCACACCATGTACGCATTCAATTACGAACGCGCCGCCGATGCCACGTCGGCGGTGGCCAGGCTCAAGGCGGACAGCGACGCCAAGTTCCTCGGCGGCGGCCAGAGTCTGCTGGCCGCGATGAAGCTGCGGCTGGCAGCGCCGTCGGCGCTGATCGATGTGGCGCGCATCCCCGGCATGGCGGATATCCGTGTCGAGAACGACGAGCTGGTGATCGGCGCGGCGGCACGCCACGCCGACGTGGCGGCCAATGCCGACGTGCTCAAGCGCATCCCGGCGCTGGCCGCGCTCGCCAACGGCATCGGCGACCGGCAGGTACGCGCGATGGGCACGCTGGGCGGCTCGCTCGCCAACAACGATCCGGCCGCCTGCTACCCGGCGGCCGTACTCGGCCTCAACGCCACCGTGGTGACGGACCGCCGCAATATCGCCGCCGACAATTTTTTCAAGAGCCTCTACGAAACCGCGCTGGAAGCCGATGAACTGATTACCGCCGTACGCTTCCCCACGCCGGATAAGGCCGCCTACATCAAGTTTCGCAACCCGGCGTCGCGTTTCGCGCTGGTGGGTGTGATGGTGGCGCAGTTCGGCAAGGTCGTGCGGGTGGCGATAACGGGCGCGGCGGATAGCGTCTTCCGCAGCGCGCCGCTGGAACAGGCGCTGACGGCCAGCTTCACACCGGCGGCGGCACGCGCGGTGGTGGTCGATGCAGGCCAGCTGAATGCCGACCTGCATGCCTCGGCCGAGTACCGCGCGCACCTGATCCCGGTGCTGGCGGCACGAGCGGTGGAGCAAGCGCTCAAGGGATAGGGCCGAGCCATCCAGCCCGAACCCGCTTCCCCGGCCACCGGCTTGCCACCCTCTCCCGCTTGCGAGAGAGGGGCCGGGAAGAGGGAGGGCGCAAACAGGRAGGCGTCCATCCTGCGCCGACCCTCTGTGCACATAGCATCATCCGGCTATTTTCATGCTTCCCCAGTCCATCGATCAAACCGCCGCCCTGCTGGAGGCGCAGCAGTATTTCGCAGACCGCGAGACCGCCACCGTGCTCTACCTGGCGCTGCGCATGCAGCGGCCGCTTTTTCTGGAGGGCGAGCCCGGCGTGGGCAAGACCGCGCTGGCGCGGGCCATCGCCGACGCGCTCGGCACGCGCCTGCTGCGGCTGCAATGCTACGAGGGGCTCGATGCTTCCAGTGCGCTGTACGAATGGGACTACCCGCGCCAGATCATGGCGCTGCGCCTGGCGGAAGCCCGCGGCGAGCGGCCCGACGCGCAATCGCTTTACCACGACGATTTCCTCCTCAAGCGGCCCTTGCTGGAATCGCTGCTGCCCGATCCCGCCGCGCCGGGCATCCCGCGCGTGCTGCTGATCGACGAGATCGACCGCGCCGACGAGCCCTTCGAGGCCTTCCTGCTGGAGGTACTGTCGGAATACCAGGTGTCGATTCCCGAAATCGGCGTGGTGCGGGCCGAACAGCCACCGCTGATCATCGTCACCTCCAACCGCACGCGCGAGGTGCATGACGCGCTCAAGCGCCGCTGCCTGTACCAGTGGATGGGCTATCCGCAACGCGAGCGCGAACTGCAGATCGTGGCCGCGCGCGCCTCTGAAGCGGCTGCCGCGCTGCAGCACCAGGCCATCGATTTCATTCACCGGCTGCGCGGCATCGACCTGTTCAAGTCGCCTGGCATTGCCGAGGCGATCGACTGGTGCCGCGCCCTGGCCGCGCTCGGCGTCAGCGAGCTCGATCCGCAATCGGTGCGCGACACGCTGGGCGTGCTGCTCAAGTACCAGGACGACCTGGCCCGCGTGGACGGCCCGACCGTGGCGGAATTGCTGGCCAGCCGGGCGCCGGGAGGCTGAGGCATGCCCAGGCTGCATCCGGATGCCCCCCTTGCCGCCGCGCAACCCGCCGGCACGCTGCCCATGCTCGCGCGCAATGTCACGCACTTCGTGCGCCTGCTGCGCGATGCCGGCTTCGGGCTCTCGCCCGCGCAGGCCGTGGACGCGCTGCTGGCGCTGCAATACGTGGACATCGGCCGGCGCGACGAGGTGCGCGCGGCGATGGCGGCCCTGATGGTGAGCGGGCCCGACCAGCGCCCGCTGTTCGACGCCGCCTTCGACCTGTTCTGGCGCGACCCCGACTGGGAGGGCAAGCTGCGCGCCCTGCTGCTGCCGCGCGTCGACGCCGGCGCTCCGCCGCCCCCGCGCAACAACCGGCTGGCCGATGCGCTCGCCGCCCAGCGCCCGCCCGAATCCGGCCGGCGCTCCGAGGACAGCGCCGAACGCTTTACCGCCCCGCTCACCTTCTCGGCCCAGGAGCGCCTGGCCCAGCGCGATTTTGAAACCCTGAGCGCGGAAGAATGGCGTGCGCTGCAGCACATGATCCGCGCCCGCCACGCGCGCCTGGCCACCGAGCGCACGCGCCGCCTGCGCGCCGCCGCCAGCGGGCCGCGCGCCGACCTGCGCGCGAGCGCTAGGCTGGCGGTGCGCCAGCAAGGCGAATGGCTACGCTGGAAATTCCGCCGCCATGCCGAGCGGCGCCCGCCGCTGGTGCTGCTGCTCGACATCTCCGGCTCGATGAGCCAGTACTCGCGCGCGGTGCTGTATTTCTGCCATGCGCTGATGCAATCGCGCGAGCGGCTGTCCGTATTCCTGTTCGGCACCCGGCTGACCAACATCACCCGCTCGCTGCGCGAGCGCGACCCCGACGAGGCGGTCGGCGCCATCACCGGACAGGTGCGCGACTGGGCCGGCGGCACCCGCATCGGCGCCGCGCTGGCCACCTTCAACCGCCAGTGGGCCCGCCGCACGCTGTCCGGCCGCGCCACCGTGCTGCTGGTCACCGACGGGCTGGACCATGAAGACATCGATTTGCTGGGCACGGAAATGACTCGCCTGCGCCGCTTCGCGCATCGCATCGTCTGGCTCAACCCACTGCTGCGCTATGCCGGCTTCGCGCCGCAGGCGCGTGGCGTACAAGCCATCCTGCCGCACGTGGATGCGCTGCGCTCGGCGCACAACCTGGACAGCCTGTTCGCGCTGGAATCGCTGCTGGCCGCGCGCGAACCGCTGGCCATGCCCGTTTTCCCTGCGGCGCCGATGCCCAGAGACATTAGAAACATGAAAGACACCAAGGAGACGCCCCCGCCATGGAAATGACACAGACGCGGCAACTGCCGGTAGTGCAGCAAAACGCCTGGGAAGCCCTGAACGACACGGGGCTGCTCAAGCAATGCATCCCCGGATGTGAGAGCATCGAGCCTGACGGCGACAACGCCTACCTGGTGGCGCTGACCGCCGCGGTGGGCCCGGTCAAGGCGCGCTTCAAGGGGCGCATGGCCTTGCAGGACATCCAGGCGCCCGACAGCTACACCATCCAGTTCGACGGCCAAGGTGGCGTCGCGGGCTTCGGCAAGGGCACCGCGCACGTCACGCTGGCCCCCGAGGGCGAGCAGACGGTGCTGACCTATACGGTCAACGCCCAGGTTGGCGGCAAACTCGCGCAGATCGGCTCGCGGCTGGTCGATGCCGCCGCGCGCAAGATGGCCGATACCTTCTTCGACCGCTTCACGGCGGCGCTGGGCGGGCCCGGCGAGCAAGGTGACGAAGCGGGCACGGGCGAGGATGTCGCCAAGGATGGAGCGGCGGCCGGCGATGGCAGCACGCCCGATGAACAAACCGGTGAAACGAAGCGGAAAAGATCATGGACAGCGTGGATCTCGAAGTCCTGAAAAGCAGCGTACGCTGGCTGGCCGAAGGCCACCGCACGCTATTGGTAACGGTAGTCAGAACCTGGGGCTCCTCGCCCCGGCCGGAAGGCGCCATGCTGGCCGTGCGCGACGACGGCCTGGTGGTGGGATCGGTCTCGGGCGGCTGCATCGAGGACGACATCATCGACCGGGTACGGCGCGAAGGCATTGCCAGCGGGCGCCCCGAAGCCGTCAAGTACGGCATCAGCGCCGAGGAAGCGCACCGCTTCGGCCTGCCCTGCGGCGGCACCATCGAACTGGTGACCGAGCCGCTCAGCGCCGACAGCCATCTGGACGAACTGCTGGAAGCCGTGGAACGCGGCAGGCTGGTGGCGCGCACGCTCGACATGGCAAGCGGCCGCGCCACGCTCGGCCCGGCGCAAGCGACGGACGGCTTGGCCTTCGACGGCAACACCCTGCTCACCATCCACGGGCCGCGCTACCGCATGCTGGTCATCGGCGCCGGGCAGTTATCGAAATACCTGTGCCAGATCGCCGTCGGCCTGGGCTTCCAGGTCACCGTGTGCGATCCGCGCGAGGAATACACCGAGACCTGGGACATCCCCGGCGTCACTATGGTGCGCACCATGCCGGATGACACCGTGACCGAGATGCAGCTCGACGAGCGCAGCGCGGTGATCGCCGTCACGCACGATCCCAAGCTCGACGACCTGGCCCTGATGGAAGCGCTGCGCACGCGCGCCTTCTACGTTGGCGCGCTCGGTTCGCGCCGCAACAACCAGGCGCGCCGCGAACGGCTCAAGGAATTCGACCTCGACGACATGCAGCTGGCGCGGCTGCACGGGCCGGTGGGCATCTACATCGGCAGCCGCACGCCACCGGAGATCGCGATCTCGATCCTGGCCGAAGTCGTGGCCGCCAAGAACCACGTCTCGCTGCCCGACATCCTGCAGGTGGAAGGCGCCAAGGCCGCCCGCGAAATGGCGGCCAGCGAAGGCAGCACCTGCAGCCCCGCCCCGTGACCGGCGCGCTGAACGGCCCCGCCAATGGCCCCCTCAACGGCGCCATCAACGCCGCCGAGCTGCCCACCGGCATCCTGCTGGCCGCCGGCTACGGGCGCCGCTTCGATGCCGCCGGGCAGCGCAACAAGCTGCTCGCCACGCTGCCCGACGGGCACACGGTGGCCGGCCGCAGCGCGCGGACCCTCGCCGGCGTCCTGCCCGGCGCGCTCGCCGTGATCCGCCCGGGCAACGCCGCGCTGGCGGCCGAATTGCGGCGGGCAGGCTGCCGCGTGCTGGAGACCGCCGCCGCGGAGGCCGGCATGGGGGCCGCGCTGGCCGCAGCGGTGGCCGCCACGCCGGACGCCCGTGGCTGGGTGGTGGCGCTGGCCGACATGCCGTGGCTGCCGGCCGAACTGGTCCGCGCGGTGGCATTGACGATCACCACGCGCGACGCCATCGCCGCGCCCTGGCGGGGCGGGCAGCGCGGGCATCCGGTCGGATTTGGCGCCGCCTGGCGGGAAGCGCTCCTCAAGCTTGACGGGGATGAAGGGGCGCGGGAATTGTTGAAAACGCAGCCGGTGATGCGAATCCTCACCGATGACGAAGGGGCGTTCAGGGATGTGGATACGCCGGGGGACTTGGCGTAGCGGTTTGCCTGGCGGAACGTATTGCGTCTTTGAAGTCACGCCGTGGCAGTCTCCCCCTACCCGCCATCCGTCTCCGCCAGCGTCCTCAGATACTCCTCCCTCCACCAATGCACATCCTGCCCGCGGATGCGCTCCAACAGCTTCTGGTGCCGCGACTGGCGCTCGGCCAGCGGCATATGCAACGCCTGCTGGATCGCCTGCGCCGTGGCATTGATATCGTAGGGATTGACGAGCAAGGCCTCCCGAAGCTGCTCGGCAGCCCCGGCGAACCGCGATAGGACCAGCACCCCCGGATCATCCGGATCCTGCGCCGCCACGAACTCCTTGGCCACCAGGTTCATTCCGTCCCGCAACGGCGTGACCAGTGCCACGCGGCAAGCGCGGTACAACCCCGGCAGCCGACGCCGCGCGGTCGTGCGATGGATATAGCGCACCGGCATCCAGTCCAGCTCCCCGTACTCCCCATTGATCGCCCCCGACAACCCTTCCAGTTCGCGCCGCAGATCCGCATAGGCATCCACCGTCTCCCGCGACGGCGCGGCGATCTGGATCAGCGTGGCGCTGCGGCGGTTCTCCGGATACTGCGCCATCAGCGCCCGCACCGCCTTGAGCCGCTGCGGCAGCCCCTTGGAGTAATCGAGACGATCGACGCCCAGTAACAGCCGGCGGCTCGCGTACTGGCCCCGCATCATCTCGTAGGTCTCGCGCGATTCATCACATTTCCCAAGCTCGGCGAATTCGTCGACGTCGATGCCGATCGGGAACGCCTGCGCGCGCACGGTGCGGTGGAAAGCCCGGAAGCGGTACTCGCCCATCGGCTCGGCCTGCGCCTCCCTTTGCACATAGCGCGAGAAATGCTCCAGATCGAGCTGGCTCTGGAAGCCGACCAGGTCATAGGCGAACAGCGCCCGCATCAGCCACTCGTGTTGCGGGATCGCAGCCAGGATCAGCGGCGGGGGCAAGGGGATATGCAGGAAGAACCCCATGCGCTGCCCGCAGCCCATGGCGCGCAGTTCGGAGGCGAGCGGGATCAGGTGGTAGTCGTGGATCCAGATCACATCGTCCGGACGCAGCAGTGGCGCCAGCTTGCGCGCAAACAGCTGGTTCACGCGGCGATAGATGTTGAGATAGCCGGAATCGAAATCCGCCAGGTCGATGCGGTAGTGGAACACCGGCCACAGCACGCCGTTGCTGTAGCCCTGGTAGTACGCGTCGTGGTCCTCGCGGCACAGGTCAACGGTTGCCAGCGTGACATTGCCGGCCTGCTGGATATGCAGCTCCCCCTCGCCGGGCGTGCCACCCTGGGCGGCATCCACGATCCTGCCGCTCCAGCCGAACCAGACCCCGCCGGTGGCCTTGAGCGCCTCGCCCAACGCCACCGCGAGACCGCCCGCGGCAACGTTGCGCGGATCTGCGATGCGGTTGGATACCACGACTAGTCTGCCCATATGTTCCTTTGCCAGAACCCTGCCCCGCGCGCTGGAAATCGCGTGCTCAAATCACCGAATCCCATGGCGCGGACAGGCGCACGGCGCCGTTGATCAGGCCCACCATCGAGTAGGTCTGCGGAAAATTGCCCCACATCTCGCCGGTCACCGGATGGGTGTCCTCGGACAGCAAGCCAAGCGGGTTGCGCGCCGCCAGCATGGCCTCGAAAATCTCGCGTGCTTCCTCGCGGCGCCCCACGCGCGCCAGCGCGTCGATACGCCAGAAGGTGCAGATATTGAAGGCGGTCTCGGGCTTGCCGAAATCGTCTGGCGCCTCGTAGCGACGCATGTACGGCCCGTCGCACAGCGACGCTTCCAGGGCCTTGAGCGTCGACATGAAGCGCTCGTCCCACGGGGCGATAATGCCCACCTCGGCCATCAGCAGCACGCTGGCATCGAGCTCGCGCCCGCCGAAGCTCTCGGCGAATGCCTGGCGTTCCTCGCTCCAGGACTCGCTCACGATGCGCTCCTTCATGCCGTCGGCATGCTGGCGCCAGTAAGCCGCGCGGTCGGGCAGTTGCAGCGCATCGCCGATCTTGGCAAGACGGTCGCACGCGGCCCAGCTCATCAGCGCAGAGGAGGTATGCACCCGCGCCCGCGTGCGCAGCTCCCACATGCCCGCATCGGGCGTGCCGAACACGCGTACCGCCTGTTCGCCCACGGTCTCCAGCACTTGATACTCGGCCACCCCGCCGCGGTGCAGCAGGCGATGGTCGTGGAAGGCCTGGGCCGCGCCCAGCACCACGTTGCCGTAGACGTCGTGCTGGAAGTGCTCCTGCGCCTGGTTGCCCACGCGCACCGGGCCCATCCCGCGGTAGCCCGACAAGTGATCGAGCACGCTCTCCGGCAATTCGAGTTCCAGCCCGATGCCGTACAGCGGCTGGATATGGCCGTTCCTGGACTGCATCACCACGTTGGACAACCAGCGCAGGTAGTCCTCCATGGTGCCGACCTCGGACAAGCTGTTGAGCGCGCGGATCACGAAGAAGGCATCGCGCAGCCAGCAGAATCGGTAGTCCCAGTTGCGCCCGCTGCCCGGCGCCTCGGGAATGCTGGTGGTCATGGCCGCGACGATGGCGCCGGTCTCTTCATAGAGCGACAGCTTGAGCGTGATGGCGGCACGGATCACCGCGTCCTGCCATTCGCGCGGCACCGCGAGGCGGCGGCTCCACATCTTCCAGTAGGCCGTGGTTTCCTGCTCGAAGTCGCGCGCGACTTCCTCCACGCCGCCTTGCAGGGTTTCATCGGGTCCGAGGATGAAGTTGAGATCGCGGGTCAGCAGGAAAGGTGTCCGCGACAGCACATAGGTCAGCGGCGCATCGGTGGTCATGCGCAGCGTCGTGCCATCGCCGACATAGCGCACATGGCTGCTGCCACGCGTGATCTCGGGCTTGATGCGTCCCCAGTCGAAGCGCGGCGCCACTGTCACCCGCACGCGCGGCGCGCCGCTGATGGGACGAATGCGCCGGATCAGCGTGGTGGGGCGAAAGTAGCGGCCCAGCCGGAAGAGTCGCGGCGCGAAATCGGTGATCTCCAGGCAGTTGCCATGCTGGTCGGTCAGCCGCGTGCGCAGCACGGCCGTATTGGGCTCGTACCATTGCGCCGACTCGTGGAAGTCCTCGATCTCGATGGCGAAGTGGCCCGCGTTCGGGCCAGGATCAAGCAAGGCGTTGAAGACCGGGTCGCCATCGAAGCGCGGCAGGCAGCACCAGACGATGCGCCCGCGGCCGTCGACCAGCGCGGAGATCGCGCAGTTGCCGATCATGCCCAGCGACAGCGAGGGATCGGCATAGCGGCCTGCCCCCTCAGCGCTCCCCTGGGTACCCTCGGTAGATTGGTTGCTCACAGCGAATCCCCCTCAAGACGTCGTTGTGGTTGTGGCTCCCGCCGCCAGCGTGCCATCCGCGGAGGCCATGACTTCCAGCGCCCTGGCGGAGCGATGCAGCCAGCAGCGCAGCGCGGCCGGACCGGTCACGCTGACGGTGGCGGCGCTGGGCCGCTGTCCTACCAGCAAGGCGACACCGCCCAGGCGCCGCACCACGGAAAAGCCAGCCTCATCGGTAATGTCGTCGCCGGCAAACAGCGGCGTGCGCCGCGCAAACGGCGGCCCGCGCATAAAGGTATCGATGGCGCCGCCCTTGTCGATGCCGGCCGGCTTGAGTTCCACCACCATCTTGCCGTGCAAGACTTCGATGCCGGGCACGCCACTGGCGACCTGCGCCGCGAAGTTGCGTACCAGCCCTTCGAGATGGGGGACGGCGCGGTAGTGCACCGCGACCGCGACCGACTTGCGCTCCAGCTGCAAGCCGGGATACGCGTTGACCAGGGCTTCGAGAGGTGGCAGCAACAGGGGCACGCCGGGGTCCGGCTGGCGCAGCCAGCGGCCGACCGCGTCGCGCAATTCCGCGCCGTGCACGCCTGCCGCGGGCAGTTGCAGGGGCTGCAGGAAATGATCCAGCTCGGCGATCGGCCGGCCCGAAACCAGCGCCACGGCACCGCCCAGATGCCGATGCAGGGCGCGCAGCGTCCCCACCAGTTCCGGTTCGACCCGCACGAGGTCCGGACGTGGCGCGAGGTCGGCCAGCGTACCGTCGAAATCCAGGAACAGCGCCGTGTTTGGTTCGATAAGAGGTAGGTTGGGCATCGCGTTACACCGTAGCACGAGTGTTCCCGCACCGTCCACCGGACAACGTCCTACACGGTGCGCCTCTGCACGCACCGCGCCGCAATGGCGCCCGCACCGCCGCGGTGCGCCGTTTCGCAGCGGCCTTGCAGGTGCGCCGGCCTGCCCTTGGCGGCCACCGGATCCGGGGTGCCGGCATCGCCGCACCGCGCCATCCTTTATCATTAGCGGTTTCCGCCAATCCCCGCCCCGGCTGTCCACGATGACCCGCAAACCCGATTACCTGAGAAAGATCCTGACCGCCAAGGTGTATGACGTGGCCCAGGAGACCGATCTCACCTACGCAAACCTGCTCTCCGCGCGCACCGGCAACAAGGTGTGGTTCAAGCGCGAGGACACCCAGCCGGTGTTCTCGTTCAAGCTGCGCGGCGCGTACAACAAGATGGCCTCGCTGTCGCCGGAGGAACTCAAGCGCGGCGTGATCGCCGCCTCCGCCGGCAATCATGCGCAAGGCGTGGCGCTGTCGGCGGCGCGGCTCAAATGCAAGGCGCTGATCGCGATGCCGGTCACGACCCCGCAGGTAAAGATCGACGCGGTGCGCGAGCGCGGCGGCGAGTGGGTGGAAATCGTGCTGCACGGCGACTCGTACAGCGATGCCTACAACCACGCGGCAGAGCTGGAGAAGAAGCACAAGCTGACCTTCATCCACCCTTTCGACGATCCCGAAGTCATCGCCGGCCAGGGCACCATCGCCATGGAAATCCTGCGCCAGCATCCGGGCCCGCTGCATGCGGTGTTCGTGGCGATCGGCGGCGGCGGCCTGATCTCCGGCATCGCGTCCTACATCAAGGCCGTGCGCCCGGAGATCAAGGTGATCGGCGTGCAGACCGTGGATTCGGACGCGATGAAGCGCTCGGTGGATGCGGGCAAGCGTGTGGAACTCAAGGAAGTGGGCCTGTTCTCGGACGGCACCGCCGTCAAGCTGGTCGGCAAGGAAACCTTCCGCATCACGCGCGAACTGGTCGACGAGATCATCCTGGTGGACACCGACGCCATCTGCGCGGGGCTCAAGGACGTGTTCCAGGATACGCGCAGCATCCTGGAGCCCGCGGGCGCGATGGCCATCGCCGGCCTGAAGCTGTATGCCGAGCGAGAGAAACTCAAGGGCCAGCACCTGGTGGCCATTGCGTGCGGCGCCAACATGAACTTCGACCGCCTGCGCTTCGTCGCGGAGCGCGCCGAGGTGGGCGAGGCGCGCGAGGCGGTGTTCGCGGTCAGCATCCCCGAGGAACGCGGCAGCTTCAAGCGCTTCTGCGAGCAGGTCGGCACGCGCAATGTGACCGAGTTCAACTACCGCATCGCCGACAACAGCATGGCCCACATCTTCGTCGGCGTGCAGATCGCGAGCCGCGCGGAGAACGAGAAGATCGCCGCCGGTTTCCGCCGCCACGGCTTCGATACGCTCGACCTGTCCAACAACGAGCTGGCCAAGCAGCATATCCGCTACATGGTGGGCGGACGCTCGCCGCTGGCGCATGACGAACTGCTGTACCGCTTCGAGTTCCCGGAGCGTCCGGGCGCGCTGATGCGCTTCCTGTCGAGCATGAGCCCGAACTGGAATATCAGCCTGTTCCACTACCGCAACCAGGGCGGCGACACCTCCAATATCCTGGTTGGCATCCAGGTGCCCAGGAACGAGAAACGCGCCTTCCGCGCCTTCCTCGCCACGCTGGGCTATGTACACTGGGAAGAGACCGAGAACCCGGTATACAAGCTGTTCCTGTCCTGATCAATCCCGTGGTCCCCGCGCATCCCTGCCGACAGGCATGCGCGGAGCCACACGCGAGGCAACCATGAGCCTTCCCGAACAATCACCGCTAGGCAAACCCTCGGCCTACAAGACCGAGTACGACCCCACCCTGCTGTTCCCCATCCCGCGCCAGCCCAAGCGCACCGAGATCGGGCTGGCCGAGGGCCGCGCGCTGCCGTTCTTCGGCGTGGACATCTGGAACGCGTACGAGCTCTCGTGGCTGAACATGAAGGGCAAGCCGCAGGTGGCGCTGGCCAGCTTCATCATTCCCGCCGACACGCCCAATATCGTCGAATCCAAGTCGTTCAAGCTCTACCTGAATTCGTTCAACCAGAGCAAGATCGCCTCGCCCGAAGCGCTGCAGCAACTGCTGCACCACGACCTGTCCGAAGCCACCGGCGGCACGGTGCAGGTTCGCCTGGTGACCGAAGCCGAGTTGGGCACCCAGAAGATGGGTGAGCTGGATGGCCTGCTGCTGGACCGGCTCGACATCGAGACCGATATCTACGAACCGGCGCCGCACCTGCTGCACGCGAGCCAGGACGAATCGCCGGTGGAAGAAACGCTGGTCTCGCACCTGCTCAAGTCCAACTGCCTGGTGACCGGCCAGCCGGACTGGGGCAGCGTGCAGATCCGCTACGTGGGCGCGCCGATCAACCAGGAAGCGCTGCTCAAGTACCTGATCTCGTTCCGCAACCACAACGAGTTCCACGAGCAATGCGTGGAGCGGATCTTCACCGACGTGCTGCGCCAGTGCAAGCCCGTGAAGCTGGCGGTCTATGCCCGCTACACGCGGCGCGGCGGGCTGGATATCAATCCGTTCCGCACCAACTTCAACACGCCGTGGCCGGACAACCGGCGCAATGCACGGCAGTGATGCCGCAAGCCGTGCAGCAAAGGAGAAAGCCCGGCACATGCGCCGGGCTTTCAGACTGCTGACAAAGTCGGGGCAACTGAGCAAGCCCCGGCGGTTCAGAACTCCGCGTGCAGGCGCACGCCGTAGAACTTCGCCGGGCCGCGGTCGCGGTTATAGCCGGGATTGCGGATGTACTGGAAGTCCGGGCTGATGCTCAGGTATTTGACCGGCTGGAAGCTGTAGAACAGTTCCACGATCTGCTCTGGCCCGTACCTGAGCGCACCGTCGCCCAGGAATGCGCCCAGACCGCCCGCGGCCAGATAGGCCTGGTGGTGCGAGCCCAGCATGTTCACCGACATGGCCAGGCCCACCACATCGCGCGGCCGTCCCCACGCATTGCCGTTAAGCACGCCGCCGGCGGCTACCTGGCGGCCGATTTCGGTGAAGGCATAGGTCTCTGTCTTGTCGTCGGACATATTGGCGCGCGCGAACACGCCGAGCGAATCGTTCACGCGCTGCATCACCGACAAGCCCACGCCAAGTTTGGCATGTTCCTCGCGCACATCGGCCAGGTCCGGCGTGGTGCCGGTGGCGGCGCCAAGCTGCAGCGCATCGCTGAACCTGCCCATGCGCGCCTTGTTGCGCCAGAACAGCAGGCGCGCCACGCCAGGCTTGCCCGCCAGGCTGTAGCGTTTCTCGAATTCGAGGATGTCGCCATAGTGCTCGAACATCCGTGTATCGAGCTCCAGCCCGTTGGACTCCAGCGGCTGCAGGAAACGGCCAAGCCGCACCGACCAGGCGTCGCCAATGTACTCGAGCGCCACGCCCCAGTTGTAGCCGCGCGCATCCGCCGGATAGTCGAAGGAGCCGTGCGTCAGGAACGACCAGTTCATGAACTGGGTGCGCGGGTCGGAACCGTACTCGTTCTGGTCGAAGACGTCGAGCACGCCGAAATTGCCGGCGGTCAGCACCACGCGGCGCTTGTCGACGCTGCCGGCCAATTGGTTGAAGTCGGCATCCAGCTGCTCGCTGCCGCCGCCCAGGCCCCAGGTCTGCCGGATAAAAGCGCGCGCCCGGTAGAACACCGGGCTGGTGCTCGACACCTTGGCCAGTTCGGCATTCGACAAGCCGCCCAGTCCGTGCAACTCCGAGAACGGCACCCCCTGCGTCACTTCCGGGTTGAAATGGAACTCCGCGCCGCGCCACAGGCGCACGCCGAGATCGAGCGTGCTGCTGAAGGAATAGCTCTTGGCACGCTCCGTGGCGAGGCTGTTGGTGCCCGAGTAAGCCGCGCCGAAGGACGGCTTGCGCTGCCAGATATAAGTGGCCTGGCCGTGGAAGGCGAAGTTCTCCGGGGCATCCGCCTGCACAGGCACGTCGCCGCTTGCCGCGCCCTGCTCCTGCGCCAGCGCCGGTATCGACGCCATGCCGCCCAGGCCTGCCAGCGACAGGGCAGCCGCAGCCAGGCGAGAGGCAAAAGACAGGCGTGGCCGCGCCGGGGCGGCTGGGAAGCGACGAAGCAACATGAAAAATCCGGAGAAACAGCGGCGGGCGGGTGAAGGATAAGTGCCCCGCCGACTGGCGCACGAAGCATAGCCAAGCCTATATGACATGTCTACCTTGCATTGCTGCGACGCAACATATCCACTCCCGAAGTTGCCGTCTGTCGACTTTGTAACCGCCCTTGAATTAATTAATTAGAAAATTAATATTGTCTGCATAGCCCGGAGCCAGCCATGCCCCCTGCCGCAGACAATCCGCCCGCCAGCCGCCGTCCCGGCCGCCCCGCCGCCGCCAAAGCTGGGAACGCCGGCCAGCGCGAGCAGTTGCTCGATGCCGCCACCGAACTGTTCGCGCAACGCGGCGTGGCCGCCACGGCGATCAAGACCATCGCCACCCATGCCGGCGTCACGCCGGCGCTGGTGCACTACTACTTCCGCGACCGCGACCAGTTGCTCGATGCGGTGGTCGACGAGCGCCTGCAGCCCCTGGTCGAACAAGTGTTCCTGCCCGCCGTGGCCGACAGCGCCGACCCCGCCGCCATGCTGGTGGGCATCGCCGGCCGGCTGATCCGCACCGCAGCCGCTACCCCATGGTTCCCGGGCCTGTGGATCCGCGAGATCGTCGGTGCCGACGGACAACTGCACCAGCGCGTGCTGCAGAAGATCGCGATGCAGCGCGCCGGGCTGGTGATCGCCCCGCTGGCCGCCGCGCGCGCGCGCGGCGAGATCAACCCCGGACTGGAGCCTGCGCTGCTGATGGTGTCGCTGATCGGCCTGACGCTGCTGCCGCTGGCCACCACCCATATCTGGCGCCGCCTGCCCGGTGCCGAAGCCATCGACAGCGAGGCACTGGTGCGCCACGTCAGCGCGCTCCTGGCGCATGGCCTGGCCGTGTCGCCGCAGGCGCAGATCGCGCCGCCGCCCTCTGCCTGAATCCAGCCCGCCAGCCACGGAGCCCGTATGCCACGCCACCATTCCCAAGATCCTTCCGCCTCCGCCACGCGCCGGGCCGCGCGCTCGTGGCGGGCAGCCGCGCCGGCTGCGGTCATCGGCGCCGCGTTGCTGAGTGCCTGCAGCGAAAAGGCGCCGCCTTCATGGCAAGGCTATGTGGAAGGCGAATTCGTCAGCGTGGCCTCGCCCTTCGCCGGGCGCCTGGACCGGCTCTCGGTCCAGCGCGGCCAGCAGGTCGCCAGCGGCGCGCCGTTGTTCGCGCTGGAAGCCGAGGACGAACGCGCGGCGCGCCAGCAGGCCGAGGAGCAGATGCGCGCGGCAGAGTCGCAGCTGGCCGACCTGCAAACCGGCAAGCGCGTGCCCGAAGTGGACGTGAGCCGCGCGCAGCTCGCGCAGGCTCAGGCCGCCGCGGCACGCAGCGCCGCGCAGCGCAAGCGCGACGAGGCGCAGTACGCCATCGGCGGGATCGCGCTGGCGCAACTGGAAGACAGCCGCGCCACCGCCGCGACCGATGCCGCCCGCGTGCGCGAACTGCAGCGCGATATCGACGTGGCCCTGCTGCCGGGACGTACCGCCCAGCAGGCCGCGCAGCAAGCCCAGGTGGCCGCCGCGCGCGCTGCGCTAGCGCAGGCCGAGTGGAAGCTGTCGCGCAAGACCGTGGGCGCGACGCAGGCCGGGCTGGTCTACGACACGCCCTTCCGCCTGGGCGACTGGGTGCCCGCCGGCAGCCCGGTGGTGCGGCTGCTGCCGCCGGGCAACGTGAAGGTGCGCTTCTACGTGCCGGAGACGGTGGTCGGCGCCCTCAAGCAGGGCGAGACGGTGCGCGTGCGCTGCGATGGCTGCGCCGCGCCCGTCGCGGCCACCATCAGCTACATCGCCAACCAGGCCGAATACACGCCGCCGGTGATCTACAGCAACGAAACACGCCGCAAGCTGGTGTTCCTGGTGGAAGCACGTCCCGCGCCGGCCGATGCGCCGAAGCTCCATCCGGGCCAGCCGGTCGAGGTGGCAAGGCCATGAGCGCGCCCCTTGCCGACACCGCACCGCGCAACGGCCAGCCCGGTGAAACAACCGGCCTGGCCATTGACGTGCACGACATCAACAAGCACTACGGCGACAAGCACGTGGTCAACAACCTCAGCCTGCAGGTGGCGCGCGGCGAGATCTTCGGCTTCCTCGGCCCCAACGGCAGCGGCAAGACCACCTCGATCCGCATGATGTGCGGGCTGCTGACGCCGGACTCCGGCTCCGGCACCTGCCTGGGGTACGACATCCTGCGCGAGACCGCCGAGATCAAGCGGCGCGTGGGCTATATGACGCAGAAGTTCTCCTACTGGGACGATCTCTCCATCCGCGAGAACCTGGATTTCGTGGCGCGCGTGTACGGCATGCCAGGGCGCCGCGAGGTCGTGGACCGGGCACTCGAAGACCTCGGCCTCGCCAGCCGCGCGCAGCAACTGGCCGGCTCGCTTTCGGGCGGCTGGAAGCAGCGCCTGGCGCTGGCCGCCTGCCTGTTGCACGAGCCCGAACTGCTGCTGCTCGACGAACCCACCGCCGGGGTCGACCCCAAGGCGCGCCGCGATTTCTGGGCGCAACTGCACCAGCTCGCAGCCCGCGGCATCTCGGTCCTCGTCAGCACGCATTACATGGACGAGGCCGAGCGCTGCCACAAGCTGGCCTACATCGCCTACGGCAAACTGCTGGCGCAGGGCACGGCCAATGAAGTGGTCGCCAGCCAGAAGCTGGTCACCTGGAGCGTGCTGGGCGAACAGCTCTCCGCGCTGTCGGAACAGTTGCAGGGCGCGCCCGGCGTGGAGCAAACCGTGGTGTTCGGCAGCGCGCTGCATGTCACCGGGCACGACGCGCCGGCGCTTGAAGCCACGCTGCGCCGCATCGCCGGCCCGCAGCACCGGATCGAGCCGATCGAAACCAGCCTGGAAGATGTCTTCATCCACATGATGAGCCAGGCCGAGGACAACATGCGCGTCGCCGGCCAGGGCAGCCGCAAGGAGGCCAGGACATGAAGCGCGGCAATGCAAGCAACGTGCGCGCCGGCAACGGCGACCGCTTCTCGTTCTCCCTGGACCGCTGGTGGAGCATCGTGCTCAAGGAGTTCCTGCAACTGCGCCGCGACCGCGTGACCTTCGGCATGATCGTCGGGCTGCCGATCATCCAGCTGATGTTGTTCGGCTTCGCCATCAACAGCGATCCGCGCCACATGGCCACCGCGGTGATCGCCGCGGACCAGAGCGAGTTCACCCGCACCTTCGTCGCCGCCATGCAGACGTCCACCTACTTCGACGTGGTGCGCACCCTGCCCGACGAAGCCGCCGGGCGCGAGGCGCTGATGAAGGGCGAGGTGCAGTTCGTGCTCAGCATCCCGGCCGATTTCACCAGCCGGCTGCTGCGCGGCGAGCGTCCCTCGTTGCTGGTCGAGGCGGACGCCACCGATCCTTCCGCCACCGGCATGACCATCTCCGCGCTGTCGCAGCTGCCGCTCTCGGTGGCGGACAGGGACCTGCAGGGCGCGCTGGCGCACCTGGCAGGCGGCAAGCCGCCCTTCGACGTGCAGGTGCAGCGGCTCTACAACCCGGAAGGCCTCACGCAGTACAACATCATCCCCGGCCTGATGGGGGTGATCCTGACCATGACGATGGTCATGATGACGGGCCTGGCGATGACCCGCGAGCGCGAGCGCGGCACCATGGAGAACCTGCTGGCCACGCCGGTCAGGCCGCTCGAGGTGATCACCGGCAAGATCATCCCCTACATCTTCATCGGCCTGATCCAGTCCACCATCATCCTGCTGGCCGCGCGCTGGGTATTTGGCGTGCCCTTCGTCGGCTCGGTGGTAGCGGTCTACCTGTCGGCGCTGCTCTTTATCGCCGCCAACCTGACGGTGGGCATCACCCTCTCCTCGCTGGCGCAGAACCAGTTGCAGGCGGTCCAGCTGACCTTCTTCTACTTCCTGCCGAACATCCTGCTGTCGGGCTTCATGTTCCCCTTCCAGGGCATGCCGCGCTGGGCGCAGGTCATCGGCAACGTATTGCCGATGACCTACTTCAACCGCCTGGTCCGCGGCATCCTGCTCAAGGGCAACGGCTGGACCGAGCTATGGCCGAACGTGTGGCCGATGGCGCTGTTCACGCTAGTCGTCATGACCATTGCGGTGCGTTTCTATCGCCGCACGCTCGATTGAGGGAGCCTGCCATGCAAGCCTCGCCACAACGCCGGATCACCTCGCACCGCACGGCCCTCGCCATGCTGGCGGCGGCCGCACTGACGGCCTGCGCGGTCGGCCCCGATTTCACCGTGCCGGCCGCGCCCGCGGTGCCGGCTTACACCGCCGGCACGCAACCGGAGCGCACCAGCGCCGCCGACGTGCCGCACGGCCAGGCGCAGGTGCTGGAGAGTGGCGGCGACGTGCCGGCGCAATGGTGGGCGCTGTTCCGCAGCCCGGCGCTGGACCGCACGATCCGCGCGGCGCTGGACGCCAGCCCGACGCTGGCGCAGGCACAGGCCCGCATCGAGCAGGCGCGCCAGGAGCTGGCGGCCACCACCGGCGCGCGCTTGCTGCCGCGCGTGGACGCCAGGCTGAACACTACCCGCGAGCAGGTCAATTTCAACTCGCTGGGCATTACCGCCTTTCCCAGTCCGGGGCCGTTCACGCTGTATGGCGCCAGCGTGGAAATCTCCTACACGCTCGACCTGTTCGGCGGCCAGCGGCGCGAGCTGGAGGGCTTGCGCGCGGCGGTGGACTACCAGCGTTTCGAACTGGAAGCCGCGCGCCTGACGCTGGCCGGCAACGTGGCCACCGCCGCGATCCGCGAGGCCGGCTTGCGCGCGCAGATCGCCGACACCGAGGCCATCGTGCGGGCCCAGCAGCGCCAGCTCGATATTGCGGGGCAGCGCCTGCGCGCCGGCGGCGTGGCGGAGGTCGACGTGCAGCGCCAGCGCAACGAACTGGCGCAGAGCCAGGCCCTGCTGCCAGGCCTCGCGCAACAACTCGCGGCCACGCGCCACCAGCTTGCGGTGTACCTGGGACAGGCGCCGGCCAGTGCCGACCTGCCCGAATTCCGCCTGGCCGATCTCACGCTGCCCGCCACGCTGCCGCTCAGCCTGCCCTCCACGATGGCGCAACGGCGCCCCGACATCCGCGCGGCCGAAGCGCTGCTGCACCAGGCATCGGCAAACATCGGCGTGGCCACGGCGCAGCTCTATCCGCAGCTGACGCTATCCGGCAACGCCGGTTCGCAGTCCCTGTCCGCGCGCGACCTGTTCGGCAGCCTCAACGTGTGGTCGCTGGCCGCGGGGCTGGTGCAGCCGGTGTTCCGCGGCGGCGAGCTGGTGGCGCGCAAGCGCGCCGCCGAGGCCGCCTACGAGCAATCGCTGGCGGCCTACCAGCAAACGGTGCTGACGGGCCTGCGCGAAGTGGCCGATGCACTGCGCGCGCTGGAAGCGGATGCGAACACGCTGCAAGCACGCGCCGACAGCGCCAGGCAGGCGGCCGATACGCTTGCCGTGGTGTCGGGCCAGTATCGTCTTGGCGGAGTCAGCCAGCTTGCCGTGCTCGATGCCGAACGGCAATACCGGCAGGCTGCGCTCGCCCTGGCGCAGGCCACCGCAAGCCGTTTCACCGATTCCGCGGCGCTGCTGCAGGCACTGGGCGGCGGCTGGTGGCAACCGCAGGAGTCAGCCGCGCGATAGTCGACGCCCGGTGGCGCCCGCGAGAAGGAGCGTGGCAGATCGCTTCGCGCCGGGTTGGCGGATCGTGCCCGCAACCACGCCATATCGCGGCGAAGCCGCTCAGCGTCCCAGGAACCCGCGCAACCGCCGCACGCCTTCGTCCAGCCGCGCCGGATCGCAGGCATAGCACCAGCGCACAAACCCCTCCCCCTCCTCGCCGAACGCACTCCCCGGCGCCAGTCCCAGCCGAGCCTCGCGCACCAGCTGTTTGCACAACGCAAGACTGTCACCCGCGCCCGCAAGCCGGAAGAACACATACATCGCCCCTTCCGGCGCATGCACATCCACGCCCGGCACGGCCGCCAGCGCACCCACCAGGTGATCGCGCGCCGCGCGCAGCCGCCCGACCAGTTCGCGGGTGAAAGCCTCGCCCTCGCGCACCGCCACGATGCCGGCTTCCTGCACGAAGGAAGGCGCGCACGACGTGTTGTACTCGACCAGCTTGCCGAGATCGTCGGTCAGCGCCGCCGGCAGCACCATCCAGCCCAGGCGCCAGCCGGTCATCAGCCACGCCTTGGAGAAGGAGTTCACGCAGATCACCCGCTCGTCGCGGCTGGCGATATCCAGGAAGGACGGCGCGACGGCGCCATCGCCGGTACCGTAGTACAGCCGCTCATAGACTTCATCCGCAATGATCCAGATGCCGTGGCGGCGGCAATGCGCCAGCACCGCTTGCTGGTCCGCGCGCGACATCACCCAGCCGGTGGGATTGTTGGGCGAGTTGATCATCAACAGGCGCGTTTCGGGCGTCAGCGCGGCCAGCAGCTTGTCGAGGTCCAGGGTCCAGCCATGCGCGCCGTAATCGAGCGAGACGGTTTCCACCTCGGCGCCGAGAATCTTGGGAATCTCCACCAGGTTGGGCCAGAGCGGCGTGACCGCAACGGCGCGGTCGCCGGGCCCGGCCACCAGTTGTGCCGCCAGCATCAGCGCGTTGACACCCGCGCTGGTGACCACCACGTTATCGGGCGCCGTCGCACCATGCAGCGCACTGACGTACTCGGCCAGCGCGCCGCGCAGCGGGGCGATGCCGAGATTGTGCGTGTAGAAGGTGGCGCCCCCGGCCAGCGCATGGCTAGCGGCATCGCGGATAAAGGCGGGCGTGATCTGGTCGGATTCGCCGAACCAGAAGGGCAGCACATCGGGCAGGCCGATGCCTGCGTTAGCCACCTCGCGGATGCGCGAAGCGCGCAGGTCATGGACGGTGGCGCGGGCTGCGGCCGGGGCGGGCACAAAGCCGGTCGGGCTGACGGACATCTGGACTCCTGGTGGTGTGGGGGTCATGCCGGTCCGGATGCCGTGAGAGTCGGCCCGATTTGCGGCAGGTGAGAAAGCGTACCGCAAAGGCACCCTTGCGGGTCAATGCCGCGACTGACCACGCCTGCATCCGACGCCACCGCGCCGATCACCGGACATTTGCGTCATATCGAAGGTTCGCCCGACCTGACCGTGCGCCATGGCATCCTTGCCAGGGGCTGAGCACGGCGCTGGCGTGGCATGCGATGCGCGGCATCGCAGCACCGGAGCGGACCGGGAGCCGCCCTCTAGCGGCCCGGATCGTCCTGCTGCTGCCAGCCGGGTTTCATGCGCAGGCCGAAGCTGCTGCGCGGCTGCACGTCGCGCTCGGGGCGCAGTGCGTATTGGTCGTGATTGACTGACGGCGCGTTGGCGGCTTGCTGGGCGGCCTGCGATGTCGGCGTGCGGCCGGCGCGCGTGCCGGCCTTGGCCGGCGCGCGCACGCCGCTTGCGTCCGACGCGGCGGCGGGTGCCGCCAGCAGGGCCGGACTGGCCAGGCCGAGCCATAACGCCGCCAGGATGGGAGAAAGAGTCTTTTCGATCACGCTGTCACACGGCGGCGACGCATGGTCTGCCCGGCCGCCCCGACTCATGGGCGAACGGCAGGACCGGCGGCGGCCACCAGTTGCTGAATCCGTCATTGTCTCAGCTACCGGGGCCGCCGGGTGAAAACCGCCCGCGGCCTCGCTTTCCGGCAGGCCGGCGAGAGCCGGCCTGGCCATCTTGCGCCACCGGACGCCTCAGGCCGCCGCCTTGCCGGCCGGCTTGCCACGCGCCAGCACCGGCGCCAGCGCCGCGCCGGTATGGCTGGCCCGCACCCGCACCAGCCCCTCCGGGTCGGTAGCCGCGACGATGCCGCCGCCAGCCACCCCGCCTTCGGGACCCAGGTCGAGGATCCAGTCGGCTTCCGCGATCACATCGAGGTCGTGCTCGATCACCACCACGCTGTGGCCACCGTCCGCCAGCCGGTGCAGCACGCGGATCAGCTTGGCCACGTCGGCCATATGCAGTCCGACAGTCGGCTCGTCCAGCACGTACAGGGTGTGCGGCGCCTGCTGCCCGCGCCGCGTGATGTCGTCGCGCACCTTGGACAGCTCGGTCACCAGCTTGATGCGCTGCGCCTCCCCGCCGGACAGCGTGGGCGACGGCTGGCCCAGCGTCAGGTAGCCCAGGCCCACATCCTTCATCAGCTGCAGCGGGTGCGCGATATTGGACATGGCGGAGAAGAACGCCACCGCCTCGTCGATCTCCATCGTCAGCACGTCGCCGATGTTCTTGCCGCGCCAGGTGACCGCCAGCGTTTCCGGGTTGAAGCGCTGGCCGTGGCAGACGTCGCAATGCACCTTCACATCGGGCAGGAAGCTCATGCCGATGGTGCGCACGCCCTGGCCTTCGCAGGCCGGGCAGCGGCCGTCGCCGGTGTTGAAGGAAAAGCGCGAGGCGGAATAGCCGCGCGCCTTGGCTTCCAGCGTCTGCGCGAACAGCTTGCGGATGGTGTCCCACACGCCGATGTACGTGGCCGGGCAAGAGCGCGGCGTCTTGCCGATCGGGGTCTGGTCGACTTCCAGCACGCGGTCGATGCTCTCAAAGCCGGTGATGCTGTCGCAGCCCTGCCAGTCGTGCGTGACCTCCAGCTTGCGGCGCGGCTCGGGGCGTGCCGTGGCCTGCGAGCGCGCGGGCGCCTCGCTGCCGGCCGCCTTGCGCGCGCGCCGCGTGGCCGGCGACGACATGACCGAACGGCCCACCGCGTCGAGCAAGTTGRCCATCAGCACATCGCGCGCCAGCGTGGACTTGCCCGAACCGCTGACGCCGGTGATGGCCACCAGCCTCCCCAGCGGGATGCTGGCGGTGACGTTGCGCAGGTTGTGCAGCTTGGCGCCATGCACGGTCAGCCAGCGCCCGGGCACGGCCTCGCTGCCCTTGCCCTCCGGCTTCACCGCGCGGCGCGGCTGCAGCGGATGCAGGATCGGCCGGGCCAGGAACTGGCCGGTCAGCGAGTCCGGGCTGGCCGACAGCGCGGCCACGCCGCCCTCCGCCACCAGCGTGCCGCCGCGCTTGCCGGCGCCGGGGCCGATGTCGATGATGTGGTCGGCGCGGCGGATGGTGTCCTCGTCATGCTCCACCACCACCAGCGTATTGCCCTTCTCGCCGAGCTTGCGCAGCGCGTCGAGCAGGATCTGGTTGTCGCGCGGATGCAGGCCGATGGTGGGCTCGTCGAGCACGTAGCAGACACCCTGCAGGTTGCTGCCGAGCTGGGCCGCAAGCCGGATGCGCTGCGCCTCGCCGCCGGAGAGGCTGGGCGCGGCGCGGTCCAGGCTGAGGTAGCCCAGGCCGACTTCTTCCAGGAACTGCAGGCGGCTGCGGATCTCGCTCACCACGTCGCGCGCGATCTCGCCTTCGCGGCCTGCGAGGCGCAGGCCCTGCACCCAGCGGTGCGTATCGGAGACCGTCCACTGCGCCACTTCCACGATGGGGTGCGCGTCGAACGTCACCGCGCGCGCCACCGGGTTCAGCCGCGTGCCGCCGCAATCCGCGCACGGCGTATCGGCCACGTCATCGGGCTCTTGCTGCTCGGAAGGCAGCGTCTGCTCGCGCCCGCGATTGTCGTCGGCCATCACGGTATCGTCGTAGACCGCGCGCTGCTCCCGCGTGAGGGTCAGGCCGGTGCCGACGCAGCTGGTGCACCAGCCGTGCTTGCTGTTGTAGGAGAACAGGCGCGGGTCCAGTTCGGGATAGCTGGTGCTGCACACCGGGCAGGCGCGCTTGGTCGAGAACACGGTGGTGCTGCCGACGCGGGCGGTGCCGCCGTTGCCCATCGCGTGCTGCAGGCCGTCGAGCGGCGCCAGCAGGTGCATCACGCCCTTGCCGGCTTCCAGCGCCTGGCCCAGCATCGCGCGCAGCGCGGCTTCGTTGTCCGCGGACACGATGATGTCGCCGACCGGCAGCTCGATGGTGTGCTCGCGGAAACGGTCCAGGCGCGGCCACGGGTCCACCGGCAGGAATTCGCCGTCGACACGCAGGTGCGTATTGCCGCGCGCCTTGGCCCATTTGGCCAGGTCGGTATAGACACCCTTGCGGTTGACCACCAGCGGCGCCAGCAGGCCAACGTGCTGGCCCTTGTAGTCGCGCAGCAGCTGCGCGGCGATGGACTCGGGGCTTTGCGAGGTGACCGGCGTGCCGTCGTGGATGCAATGCTGGATGCCCAGCTTCACATACATCAGCCGCAGGAAGTGCCAGACCTCGGAGGTGGTCGCCACCGTGCTCTTGCGGCCGCCGCGCGACAGGCGCTGCTCGATGGCCACCGTGGGCGGGATGCCGTACACCGCATCCACCTCCGGCCGCCCGGCGGGCTGCACGATGGAGCGCGCATAGGCATTGAGCGATTCAAGGTAGCGGCGCTGCCCTTCATGGAACAGGATGTCGAACGCGAGCGTGGACTTGCCCGAGCCGGACACCCCCGTGATGACGTTGAACTTGCCGTGCGGGATATCGACGTTGAGCGCCTTCAGGTTGTGCTCATGCGCGTTGACGATGCGCACCACGTCCTCGCCCTCGATGGCGCGGCGCGCGCGCGCCGCGCGCAAGGCAGCCTGCAACGGCACGCCGGCATCTTCGGCCACGAAGGCATGGCCCACGGCGCGGTCGTACTGCAGCAGCGCCTTGCCGGTATGCGAGTCCGCGCAGCGCTTGACATCTTCCGGCGTGCCCACGCACAGCACGTCGCCGCCGGCGTCGCCGCCCTCGGGACCGAGGTCGATGATCCAGTCGGCGGCGCGCACCACGTCGAGGTTGTGCTCGATCACGATCAGCGAATGCCCACCGTCCAGCAGCTTGCCGAAGGCGCGCATCAGCTTGGCGATATCGTCGAAGTGCAGCCCGGTGGTGGGCTCGTCGAACATGAACAGCTTGCACTCGTACGGCATCGGCTTGACGCGCGTATTGCTTGCCTGCGCGGTCTCGGCCAGGTAGCCGGCCAGCTTCAGGCGCTGGGCCTCGCCGCCCGACAGCGTGGGCACCGGCTGGCCCAGCTTGACGTACTCCAGGCCCACGTCGACGATCGGCTGCAGCACACGCAGCACCGCCGCATCGCCGGCGAAATACGCCACGGCTTCGCTCACGGTCAGCTCAAGCACATCGGCCACGCTGAGCGCGCGCGGCGCTTCGCCCGGCAGTGCGCGCTCGATCTTCACTTCAAGGATTTCAGCGCGGTAACGCCGGCCATCGCAGTCCGGGCAGCGCAGGTAGACGTCGGAGAGGAACTGCATCTCGACGTGCTCGAAGCCCGAGCCGCCGCAGGTGGGGCAGCGCCCGTCGCCGGAGTTGAAGCTGAACATGCCCGCGGTATAGCTGCGCTGCAGCGCCATCGGCGCCTTGGCGAACAGCTTGCGGATCTCGTCGAAGGCGCCGACATAGCTGGCCGGGTTGGAGCGCGCGGTCTTGCCGATGGGCGACTGGTCGACGAACACCACATCGGCCACCTGTTCCGCGCCGGTCAGGCCGCGGAAGGCGCCGGGGGCATCCGTGGACTTGCCGAACTGGCGCGCCATGGCGGGATAGAGCACGTCCTGCAGCAGCGTGGACTTGCCCGAACCGGACACGCCGGTCACGCATACCAGCCGCTGCAGCGGAATCTCCACGGTCACGTCGCGCAGGTTGTGCTCGCTCGCGCCTTCCAGCACGATGCGCGGCGTGGCGGCATCCACCGCGCGCGGTTCCCAGCGGGAGAGATCGGTCACCTGGCGGTGCCCGGCAAGGTACTCGCCGGTAAGCGTGCCCGAACCGCGGATAGCGGCCGGCGTGCCGTCGAAGATGATGTTGCCCCCGCGCTCGCCCGGGCCGGGGCCCATGTCGATCAGGCGGTCGGCAGCGAGCATCACCGAAGGATCATGCTCCACCACCACCAGCGTATTGCCGGCATCGCGCAGGCGATGCATGGCCTCGACGATGCGGTTCAGGTCGCGCGGGTGCAGGCCGATGCTCGGCTCGTCGAGCACGAACAGCGTCTTGACCAGCGAAGTGCCCAGCGCGGTGGTGAGGTTGATGCGCTGCACCTCGCCGCCAGACAGCGTGCGGCTCTGGCGGTCCAGCGTGAGGTAGCCCAGGCCCACGTCGCACAGGTATTTCAGGCGCGTGCGCACCTCGGCCAGCAGCAGCTTGAGCGCGTCGTCGAGCATCAGGCTCGGCAGCGTGAGTTCGTCGAAGAATCTGCGGATGCGCTCGATCGGCATCAGCATCAGGTCATGCACGGTCAGGCCGGGCAGCGCTTCGAGCTGCGTGCGGTCCCAGTCCACGCCGCGCGGCAGGAAGCGTTTTTCCGGCGCGCACACGGCGTCGGCGCCCGGCTTGCTGCCCAGGCGCCACAGCAGCGCCTCCGTCTTGAGCCGCGCGCCGCCGCAAGTCTCGCACGGCGTATAGCTGCGGTACTTGGACAGCAGCACGCGGATATGCATCTTGTACGCCTTCGACTCCAGGTAGTCGAAGAAGCGCTTGACGCCATACCAGTGCGTATTCCACTTGCCGTTCCAGTCCGGCGAGCCGTCGATGACCCAGGCCCGCTCGGCCGGGGTCAGGCCGGACCAGGCCACGTCGCGCGGGATGCCCGCCTTGGCGGCGTAGCGCATCAAGTCGTCCTGGCACTCCTTCCAGGCCGGCGTCTGCATCGGCTTGATGGCGCCGCCGCGCAGCGTCTTGCGCTCGTCCGGAATCACCAGCCCGAGATCCACGCCGATCACGCGGCCGAAGCCGCGGCAGGTCTCGCAGGCGCCGTAGGCGGAGTTGAAGGAGAACAAGGCCGGCTGTGGATCGGCATAGCGGATATCGCTCTCCGGGCTATGCAGGCCGGTGGAAAAGCGCCATACCTGGGGCTCCGCGCCCTCATTGGCAGCGTCGGGCACATAGACGTTGACCCGGCCGCTGCCGCGCTTGAGCGAGGCCTCGATGGCTTCCAGCGCCCGTACCTTCTCGGTATTGCCGAGGCGGAAACGGTCGGCCACCACGTCGAGCACCTTGCGCGGCCCGGTGGGCGACGCCACCACGCGCTGCGCCTGCACCCGCGTATAGCCGCTGACGGACAGCCACTGCTCGATCTCGGCGTCCGTAGTGGTTTCCGGCAGTTCCACCGGGAAGGTCACGACCAGACGGGGATCGCCGTCCGGCGCCTGCGCGGCGCGTGCCCGCAGCTCGGCGTAGATGGTCTCCGGCGAGTCGTGCCGCACCGGCTGCGCGGTCTGGCGGTCGAACAGCTCGGCGGCGCGCGCGTACAGCAGCTTCAGGTGATCGTTGAGCTCCGTCATGGTGCCGACCGTGGAGCGCGAGCTGCGCACCGGGTTGGTCTGGTCGATGGCGATGGCCGGTGGCACGCCGTCGACCCGGTCCACCTGCGGCCGGTCCATCCGGTCCAGGAACTGGCGCGCGTAGGCGCTGAAGGTCTCGACGTAGCGCCGCTGCCCTTCGGCGTAGAGCGTATCGAACACCAGGCTCGACTTGCCCGAGCCCGACGGCCCGGTCACCACGGTCATTTCGCCGGTGCGCAGGTCGAGGTCGAGATTCTTGAGATTGTGCTGACGGGCTCCGCGGATACGGATGACACCGGATGACATGGGTTGCGTCCTTTTGATGCGGGTGGCTGGCGGAATGCTTGCGAGCGGGGTGCGACGTGCGGGCGGCGGAGGGCCGGGCGCGGGTGCCGGACGGACAATCCCGTTGCGCCCGCCTGGCGCTGCGCCGGGTACTGCCCACAGCACCGCGCACCTCAAAGGCGCGGCATTGGTTCGGTCAGGCCGCTATCGTATCCCGAAGGGCGGCGGCGTGCCGCGCGGCAACGTGTGGCCCTGACATCTCCTGACAGCACGGTGTCAGGAGGAAATGGGGACACATGACGCAAACAGAAGTCCCGAAGCGGCTGGCGAGGACGCCACGGGGCGCAACCAGCGCGCGGCCGCGGTCTTCGGCGTTCAACCGGCGATGGATGATGCCGCCGGTCGTGGACGGCGGGCATCGCTGTTCCGCTGCGCCAGGCGGTTGCGGCGAAATGCCTCAGTGCGATGCAGGAATCCGGTAGCCATCGCTGAGCGTCTTCAGGAACGCGATGACATCGCGGATCTCGGCCTCCGACAGGGCGGGCTTGCTGCCCGGCGCCCCGCCGAACGGCGGTTCCATATTGACGTTTTCGCGGTATCGGGCGGGCAGGTCGTCGAACTTGTCGATGCTGCCGTCGGCCTTGCGCGGGTACCACTTGCCTGGCCGGCTGTCCCGTTCCACATAGAAGCGCAGCACGTCTTCGAGCGAATGGAAAGCACCGTTGTGGAAGAAGGTCTTGCGCTGCGCCACGTTGCGCAGCCCCGGGGTGCGGAACAGGCCGCAGTACTCGGCCCGGTCCTTCAGGTCGGTGCGATCCGGCCCGCACAGTCCCAGGTCGAAGAAGGCAGGGTCGGCGTTGGCTGCCAGCTTGCGGTTGCGCGGCACGCCCAGCCCGATAAAGCCAAAGTCGCTGAAGGCGGGAAACACGCCATCGGCGCTGATCGCGCTCGGATGGCACGACGCGCAGTTGCCTTTGGCGGGATCGTTGAACAAGCGCAGGCCGCGCGCTTCCTGCTCGGTCAGCCTGACCTGCCGCCGCAGGAACGCATCGTATTTGCTGGTGTAGGGATAGAACTCGGACGGCGTCTCCTGGAATACCTCCAGCACCATCAGCGCCGCCTTGAAGGCAAGCTCGTCACGCGCCAGGATATCGGCACCGAACACCTCGCGGAACGTTTGCGYGTGCTTGCCGCCGCGCAGCCTGGCCGCCACCGCCGCGGCATCGGCGTTCGCCATCTCATGGGGCGACAGCAGCGGAATGCCCGCCTGCTCGTGCGTGGAAGCCGCCCGCCCGTCCCAGTTGTGCCCGCCGGTCGGGCCCTGGTCTTCGCTGTCGTTGCCGTCGTTCTCGTGGAAGTGCTCTGAGAACGATGGCACGTTCTGCACATAGCGCAGCGAGGGCGCGGCGCGCGCGCCGGTGCGCCGCATATCGGTGCCGCCCAGTTGCACGGAAAGATCGTTACCGGGGCCGTAGGCGTGGTCCGGGCTATGGCAACTCGCGCACGCGAGCCGGCCCGATGCGGATAGCGCGGGATCGAAGAACAGCGCCTTGCCGAGCGCCGCCATCGCCGGCACGGAGGGCCGGCGCGTCGCCATCAGGGTGTAGAACGCATCGGCATAGGCGGGCCGCGCGGGGGCCTCCCGGGCCACGGGCGGCGCGGACGCGGGCGCCGCTTCCTGCCCGGACTTGCCACAGGCCGGCAGTGTCAGCGCGAACGCCAGCAGCAAGGCACCTGCGGCGAATCGGAGGATCGGGGAAGGAACTGGCGACAAACCGGAGCGCGGTGGCATCTCTGCGGGACGGTGGCACGGCGAGGGCGTGGATGGTGCGGCAGCCCAGGCACAGGTGTTCAAGGATGGCCCGCCAAGCTAGCACCCTCGCATGACATTGGCGTGTCAGACGCGGCCTTGCGTCGGATTTCCGCCCGGCAGCCATCATCAATCTGACATGGAGCAGCGCGAGAATCGCGCCGCAGTCCGACAAGACCGACAAGACCGACAAGAACCTTCTCACAAAAAACCAAACAGGAAAATCCATGCGCCGAACTTTGAGACTCTATCCCCTTGCGGCGGTGGCTGCCGCGGCCATGGCTGCCTGCGGTGGCAGCGACTCCGGCAGCGCCAGTACGCCTGCGGCCATCACTACGTCGGGCGTCGTGACCGGCAGCTATTTCGAACATGCCAAGGTCTGCATCGATGCCAACAATAATGGCAAGTGCGAAAGCAGCGAAACCAGCACGTACACCGGCAAGGACGGCGCCTTCAATCTGGCCGGCCAGGGCGCGATCGCCGCGGAAATCGGCAGTGACGCCTTCCGCAACGACGACGCCGGCGGCCACGCCGCCGTGACCCGGCCGCTGGTGTTCCGCGCACCGGCTGGCGCCAACGGCGTGATCAGCGCCATCACGACCGAGCTGGTCTCCATCATGGAGACCAACGGCGGCGACCTCACCGCGGCCAAGGCACGACTGGCCGCACGCATCGGGGTGACGGCGGACAAGCTGCTCGCCGACCACAACAAGGAAACCGACAAGACCATCAAGGCGACCCTGCAGGCGGAGATCGACCAGACCATCGACCTGATCGCGGACTCGCTCGCCGGCGGCGGCGACATCGCCCAGGCGCTGCGCGACGGCGTCGCCAGGCGGGTCGCCCTAGACAACATCAAGACCGTGGTGGTGATCTATGCCGAGAACCGCGGCTTCGACAATCTCTACGGCCTGTTCCCGGGCGCCAACGGCATCCCCGGCGTGAACCCCGCTTCGACCGGCACCGTCGAGCCGCAGAAGGACTTCGACGGCTCCATTCTGCCGGTGCTGCCGCCGACCTGGGGCGGGCTCACCGCGGCAGGGCAAGCCGTCCAGTCCATGGGCTACTACGATGGCAGCAAGATGGCCATGTGGCAGATCGCCAAGCAATACGTGCTCGCCGACAACTTCTACATGGGTGCCTTCGGCGGCTCGTTCCTGAACCACCAATACCTGATCTGTGCCTGCGCCCCGCAGTACCCGAACGCCGACGCCGCCAGCTCGCCCGCCAAGGGCTCGATCTCGGCGATCGATGTCGACGCCAAGGGCAACTTCACGCGCCTGACGCCCGGCACCGGCAATCCCGCCTCAGTCCTCGCCGGCAAGGCGGTGTACCTGAACGACAGCACGCTGACGCCCAAGGACGCCAGCGGCATGTTCTATGCCGTCAACACCATGCAGCCGGACTACCAGCCGAGCGGCAACAAGCCCGCCGCCACCGATACCACTGGCCTCTACGCCGACCCCGCCAAGGCGACCACGCTGCCGCCGCAGACCCAGACCACCATCGGCGACCTGCTGAGCGCGCGCGGCATCAGCTGGGCATGGTATGCCGGCGCCTGGGCCAAGGCCACGCAGGACCCGACCGCCATCTACAACAACACGGTGCCCAACTTCCAGGCGCACCACCAGCCGTTCAACTACTACGCGAACTTCGATCCGGTCACCCAGGCCGCCAACCGCGGCGCGCACCTGAAGGACTTCGACAGCCAGTTCCTGCAGGACGCCGCGGCAGGCACCCTGCCGGCAGTCGCGTTCTACAAGCCGCAGGGCAACCTGAACCAGCACCCCGGCTACGCGAGCGTGACTGACGGCGACGCCCATATCGCCAGCGTGATCGCGCAATTGCAGAAGAGCCCGCAGTGGAAGAACATGCTGATCCTGGTCACCTACGACGAAAACGGCGGCTTCTACGACCACGCGCAAGTGCCCACCGGCGACCGCTGGGGCCCTGGCACGCGTATCCCGGCCATCCTGGTGTCGCCGTACGCGAAGAAAGGCTTCGTCGACCATACGCAATACGACACGGCCTCGGCCCTGCGCTTCATCACCCGCCGCTTCGTCCTGCCGACCCTGCCCGGCCTGCAGCAACGCGACACCGCGCTGCTTGCCAGCAAGGGCAAGGCGATGGGCGACCTGACCAACGCGCTGGACTTCACGGCCATGCCGCACTGATGGTGCCGAAAAAAACCTGAGGTGTTGGCCGAAGCCGACCGGATACGCCAAAGCCGTCTGGAATGACGACGGCTGTCGCCCCCTCTCCCACTCGTGGGAGAGGGAGCAAACCGGCCTTCGAAGCTGACCTTGAGGTTAAGCCGTTACCGCCATACCGCGCGGCGTACGGCCGATCAGCTCTCTTCCTTCGGCATCTGCGACACAATGAACTCGTGCTCAGCCGTGTTCAGCGTCGACACCCGCCACTCCACTGGCTGCCGGTGGTAGGTGAATGCCACGCGGTGGATGCGCATCAGCGGCGCGCCCGGCGCCACGCCGAGCAGGGCCTGCTCCCGCTCGGTAGCCAGCACCGAACGCAGGCGCTCCTCGGTCTGGATCACATTGACGCCGAAGGACTCCTGGTAGAAGTTGTACAGCGTAGTTGGCCGGCTACGTAACTGCGCCTCGGTCAGCCCGGCAAACAACCGCTCCGGCAGCACGATCTCGTCGATCATCATCGGCCGTTCGTCCAGCGACAGCACGTTGGTCAACTGGAACGCCCGCGCGCCTGCCTCCAGCCCCAGCAACGCGCACACGCTCTTGTCCGCCTTGATCTTGCGGAACGACTCCAGCTCCACGGTCGGATAGCCGCGATGGCCGTCCTGGTGGGCCACCTTGAAGAAGCGGAAGAAATGATCGTCGCGCCGGTGCGTGGCCACGAAGGTGCCTCGCCCCTGATGCCGGATCAGCAGGCTTTCCGCCACCAGTTCGTCGATGGCCTTGCGCAGCGTGCCGATCGACACGCCGAAGCGTTCGGTCAGCTTCTTCTCCGACGGGATCGCCTCGCCGGGCTTCCATTCGCCATCGGCCAGCGCCTGCAATACATGCCGTTTGACGTCCTTGTAGAGGACGCCGCCCGGCGGAGGGATATCTCGTAGGTTGCTCATGGCTTGGTGCTTTCTCTGGATGACTGGAATGTACCAGAGAATAACTCATACAACTCATACATATGACATAGTTGACATGAAGGAATTTGGAAACTATTCTTTGTTCCATCGGTTGCCGCTCACCGCTTGCTGCACCGTAACAAAACCCCCCAAAGGAGGAGCAATGATTCACGTAGTGCTGCACGATGCAAAAGACACGGTCGCCGTAGCGGTGGTCGAGGGGATCGAGGCCGGAACCGAGCTGAACGCCTGGATCATGGACGAGGACAAGATCATCACGGTGGTTGCCAAGCAGCCCATCCCGATCGGCCACAAGGTGGCGCTGCGCGACATGGAAGTGGGCCAGACCGTCTTCAAGTACGGCATCGACATCGGCAAGGTGGTCGCGCCCATCAAGGCCGGCGACCACGCCCACGTCCACAACATCAAGACCAAGCGCTGGTAAGCCGCGCCCCGCCCTCGCACCCCTACAACATACCGAGAGAACATCCATGTCCGTCATCGACAACCAGACCACCTTCCGGGGCTATCGCCGCGACAACGGCCGCGTCGGCGTGCGCAACCACGTCATCATCCTGCCGCTGGACGACCTCTCCAACGCCGCTGCCGAAGCCGTTGCCACCGCCATCAAGGGCACCATGGCGATTCCGCACCCGTACGGCCGCCTGCAGTTCGGTCCCGACCTCGACCTGCACTTCCGCACCCTGATCGGCGCCGGCAGCAACCCCAATGTGGCGGCCGTGGTGGTGATCGGCATCGAGGATGGCTGGACCAAGAAGGTGGTGGACGGCATCGCCAAGACCGGCAAGCCGGTGGTAGGCTTTGGCATCGAAGGCCATGGCGACCACGACACCATCATGCGCGCCTCCAAGGCCGCCAAGGAGTTCGTGCAGTACGCCACCGGCCTGCACCGCGTGGAATGTCCGATCAGCGACCTGTGGATCTCGACCAAGTGCGGCGAATCCGACACCACCTCCGGCTGCGGCGCCAACCCGACCGTGGGCAACGCCTTCGACAAGCTGCATCCGCTGGGCACCACGCTGGTATTCGGCGAGACCTCGGAGCTCACCGGCGGCGAACATATCGTGGCCGCGCGCTGCGCCAACGACAAGGTGCGCCAGGACTTCATGAAGATGTTCAACCGCTACCAGGGCATGATCGACCGCTGGAAGACCACCGACCTGTCCGAATCGCAGCCGACCAAGGGCAATATCGCCGGCGGCCTGACCACGATCGAAGAAAAAGCGCTCGGCAATATCCAGAAGATCGGCAAGAAATGCACCGTCGACGGCGTGCTGGACAAGGCCGAAGAGCCGACCCACCCCGGCCTGTGGTTCATGGACTCGTCCTCGGCTGCCGCGGAAATGGTTACGCTGTGCGCCGCTTCCGGCTATGTCGTGCACTTCTTCCCGACCGGCCAGGGCAACGTCATCGGCAACCCGATCGTGCCGGTAATCAAGCTGTGCGCCAATCCGCGCACCGTGCGCCTGATGAGCGAGCATATGGACGTGGACTGCTCGGGCCTGCTGCAGCGCGAACAGACCCTGGACCAGACCGGCGACAAGCTGCTCGAATGCATGATGGCCACCATCAACGGCCGCTGGACCGCCGCGGAAGCGCTGGGCCACCGCGAGTTCGTGCTCACGCGCATCCACGAGTCCGCCTGATGAAACAGGTCTGCATCAGCGAGTTCATGGACGCCGATGCCGTGGCCGCGCTGGACGCTTGCGTGCGGCTGCGCTACGAACCGGCCTGGGTCGACCAGCGCGACGCCCTGCTTGGCGCGCTGGCGCAAACCGATGCGCTGATCGTGCGCAACCGCACCCGGGTCGATGCCGAACTGCTCGACGCAGCGCCCGCGCTGCGGGTGGTCGGCCGGCTTGGGGTGGGACTGGACAATATCGACGTCAAGTCCTGCGAGGCGCGCGGCATCCGCGTGATTCCGGCCACCGGGGCCAACGCGCGCTCGGTGGCCGAATACGTGGTCACGATGGCGCTGATGCTGTTGCGCGGCGCCTATCTGAGCCATGCCGGCATGGTGGCCGGAAAGTGGCCGCGCGCGCGCCTGTCGGAGGGGCATGAGGCACTAGGCAAGACGCTCGGCCTGATCGGCTTTGGCGATATCGGGCGGCTGACCGCGCGGCTTGCGCAGGCGCTGGGCATGCAGGTAGCAGCGCACGATCCGGCACTGCCTGACGATCATCCGGTGTGGCGCGAAACCGCCGTGACACCGATGACGCTGGAGGCACTGCTGGCCAGCGCGGATGCCGTGAGCCTGCATGTGCCGCTGGTGCCGGCTACGCGCCATCTCATCAACGCGGAGCGCCTGCGCGGCATGAAGCGCGGCGCGGTCCTCGTCAACACCGCGCGTGGCGGCGTGGTCGACGAGGCTGCGCTGGCGGCTGCGCTGCGCGGGGGATCGCTGGCGGRCGCGGCGCTCGATGTCTTCGAAGCGGAGCCGCTGGGGGCCGGCGGTATCCTGGCGGACGCGCCGAACCTGGTGCTGACGCCGCATATCGCCGGCGTCAGTTTCGAGGCCAACGCGCGCGTTTCCATGATGATTGCAGACGCAGTCAAAAACGCATTGGGAGTGCATGCATGACCGCCTACCGGGCAGAAGAACTGGAACGACTCGCCGCGAGCGCCCTGCGCAGCGCGGGCGCTAGTGCGGCGCAGGCAGGCCCCACCGCCCGCGCGCTGGTGCAGGCCGACCTCGCCGGGCTGCCGTCGCACGGCGTCTCGCGCGTGCCCATGTATGTGGCGCACCTGCGCCACCAGCGCGTGAACGGGAACGCCCAGCCCACGGTTGCGCGACAGACGCCGGGCACCACGCTGATCGACGCGCAATCCGGCTTCGCCTTTCCCGCCTGCGCGCAGGCGGTCTCGGCCGCCATCGACAGCGCGCGCGAATGCGGCATTGGCGCCGGCGTGGTGACCAACAGCCATCACTTCGGGGCAGCGGCGCTGCATCTGGACCCTGTGGCGCAAGCCGGCATGATCGGCATCGCCATGGGTAATTCGCCGGCGGCCATGCCGGCCTGGGGCGGCCGCACGCCGCTGTTCGGCACTAATCCGATCGCCGCCGTGTTTCCTCGCAAGGATGCCGACCCGCTGGTCATCGACCTGTCGCTCTCGGAAGTGGCGCGCGGCAAGATCATGGTCGCCGCCAGGCAAGGCAAGCCGATCCCGCCGGGATGGGCGCTGGATGCCGACGGCAAGCCCACCACCGATGCGCAGGCCGCGCTGCACGGCTCGATGCTGCCCGCGGGCGGCGTCAAGGGCGCGATGCTCGCGTTGCTGGTGGAGACGCTGATCGTGTCGCTGGCCGGCGCCCACTTTGGCGCGGAAGCCGATTCCTTCTTCGAGGACGCCGGCAACCAGCCACGTATCGGCCAGCTGTTCCTGGCCTTCAATCCGCGCGGCTTCGCAGGCGATGCCGCGTACCACGCCCGCCTCGAGGCCCTGATCGCCGCCATGCTTTCGGACAGCGGCACCCGCCTGCCCGGCGCACGGCGCATCGACGCGCAAGCCAAGGCCCGGGAGCACGGTATCGAGATCCCCGAAGCACTGGAAAAGGAGTTGCGCACGCTAGCTCAAGCCTGACCGCACCGCATCCACGGCGCCCGCCAGAAGGCGCCGGTCCCACCAAAGGAGACACCATGCACTGCACCTTCCTCCGGCGCATCGCCGGCCCGTCGCTGCTGTTGCTCACGCTGCTCGCCGGACCGGCCGCAGCCAGCAGCACACCTGCAGCCTTCCCGGCCAAGCCGGTCCGCTATGTCGTTCCGTTTGCCGCCGGAGGTCTCACCGATATCTCGGCACGGCAGGTTGGCCAGTACCTGGCCGGGGAATGGAAGCAGCCGGTAGTGGTGGAGAACAAGCCCGGCGGCAATGCGAATATCGGCGCGGAGCAGGTGGCCCGCGCCAGCGCGGACGGCTACACCTGGCTGGCGGTGACGCTGGCGCATTCGTCCAACGTGACGCTGTTTCCCCGCCTGCCATTCAATATGCAGAAGGACCTGGTGCCGGTGGCGCGCATCGCCTCGTCGCCGATGATGGTGGTAGTGCCGGCCAGCTCGCCGATCAAGTCGCTGAAGGATCTGGCTGAAGCGGCGCGCAAGGGGCGCCTGAGCGCTGGTTCCAGCGGCAACGGCACGCCGCCGCACCTGGCGCTTGCACTGTTCGAGCGGATCACCAAGACCACCATCACCCACGTGCCCTACAAGGGCGGCACGCCGTCCATGACCGACCTGATCGGCGGCCAGATCGACGTGGTGTTTTCCAACTTTCCGGAATCGCTGCAAAACGTCAAAGGCGGCAAGCTGCGCGCCCTGGCGGTGACGACGCGCGAGCGCCATCCGCTGATGCCGGATGTGCCGACGGTGGCCGAGGCCGGTTTCCCCGATCTCATCGTGGAGAACTGGACCGGCCTGATGATGCCCGCCGGCACGCCGCAGGCCGTGATCGACAAAGTCGGCAGCTCGGTGACCAGCATGCTGGAGGTGAAGAGCGTGCGCGAGCGCATCATCGCCGGCGGCTTCACGCCGGCACCGATGGCAAGCGCCGCGTTCGCCACCTACTTCAATGGCGAAGTGGCGCGCTGGGCCAAGCTGATCAAGGAACAGGACATCCACGCCGACTGAGAGAGGCGGCGCTGCCGCCTTGGCCCCTCGGTCGTCAAGGGGCTGCACGCTGATCGCGTGCGGCCTCCGGCTGCCTGCCGCCGCGAATCGCACCGCTTTGCCGGAAGTATCCCTTGATGACATCCGTAAATGCCAGGCGCGCATGCGTCGAGCGTTCGAGCAGACCGACGCGGCGCCGCACGTCGACGCCGTCGAGCGGTACCAGGCGCAACAGGCTGTCGCCCTCCCAGGTGACGTTGGCCAGTCGCGGCACGATCGATATGCCGAACCCCTGCCGCACCAGTTCGATGATCGCCTCGTTCGAATTCAGCTGCATGCTCTCGTTCACGGTCACGCCGCACTGGTCCAGCACCTCCTGCACCAGGTTGCCGGTCCAGGTGCCCGGCTCGAAGCGGATGAACGGCGCTTCGGCCAGCATCTCGCGGCCATCGTCGGGCAGGAAGAAGTGCGGATGGCGCGGCACGATCAGCACCATCGGCTCGGTATATAGCTCGGTCCACACCAGGTTGCGCGGCAGCGGGCGCGGCGAGCGCGTGACCACCGCGGCATCCAGTTCGCCGTGTTCCACCTTGAGCGCGAAATCGGCCGAGAGGCCGGCGAAGAGCCGCACGTCCAGGCGCGGATGCTCCTGCTTGATCGCCCACAAGGCATCGGCGAACGCGCCCATCAGCACCGACACCAGAGCACCGATCGCCACCGTTCCGGAGAGGCCATCCTCTTGTCCGGAAGCCAGCGATTCATATCGCTGCACCAGCGCCTCGAGTTCCGGCACCAGCGCGCGGCCGGCGGGATTGAGAATCGCCGCGCGCGCATTGCGGTCGAACAGCTGGCAGTTCAGGTCTTCCTCCAGCGCACGGATCTGTAATCCGACCGCGGCGGGCGTCAGGCCGATCTGCTTGCCCGCCGCCGCGAACGTCCCGCACCGGGCCACGGCCAGGAAGGTCTTGAGGGTGCGGATGGAAGACATTGCGGCTCCGGGATGGCGGTGCGGGGAAAGCGGCGGTGCAGAGAAAGAATTCCTTTATCTGGACAAGAGAATTACTAGCTTTTTGCTCGCCATGCAATCCGGAACAATACGAGCGGACAGCCCGCATCGACAAGCGCCTCAGACAACTCGGCGGCGCACCGAAACCCTCCCCCAATCGACCCCATGACTACTCTCAACGTTCGTGTATGGCGCGGCAATGAAGACGGCGACCGTCAACGGCAAGGCGCGCTGGAGCTGCCGCACGCACGTCGCCAAGGTCGTGCAGGGCGACTCGCTGGAAATTGCCCCGCTGTCGAACCTGCCTGTCATCAAGGACCTCGCCACCGACATGACGGCCTTCTTCGACAAGTGGGCAGCGGCCAAAGGACAGTTCAAGGGTGCCACCACGCGCCACGACGCATTCGCCAGCGTCGAGCCCGCCTCCCCCGCGCGCAAGGCCGCCGATGCCGGCATCGAGTGCATCGGCTGCGGCGTCTGCTACGCCTCTTGCGATGTGGTCGGCTGGCGCCCCGATTACCTCGGCCCCGCCGCGATGAACCGCGCGTGGACGCTGGTCAACGATGTGCGCGACGTGGTGGGCACCGAACGCCTGCGCGCCGTTGCCGGCGACGCCGGATGCCACAGCTGCCATACGCAGGGCTCCTGCACCGAGCGTTGCCCCAAGCAGCTGGCGCCGACGGCGGGCATCGCCGGACTCAAGCGCATTGTCGCCAAGGCCGCCATCAAGGGGGAGCTATGAACAAAGCGATTTCGGTCGGTACCCAGGCCAGGCTCTGGTACTGGCAGCGCCTGAGCGCCATGGTGCTGGCGCTGTGCGTGGTGGGACACCTCATCGTCATCATGGTCGCCGTGCGCGGCGGGCTCTCCGGCGCGGAAGTGCTGGCGCGCACGCGTGGCAACTGGGCCTTCGGCGCCTTCTACGCCTGCTTCGTGCTCGCCTGCACCGTGCACGTGCCGATCGGCCTGATGCGGATCGCCCAGGAATGGCTGGCATGGCGTTCGCGCGGCGTGGTGACGGCTGCATGGCTGTTTGCCGCAGTGCTGGGCCTGGCTGGGCTGCGCGCCGTCTACGCGGTGGTGATGCCATGAAGAGAAACGACATGCGCGCCCGCAACCATGCCGCCTACTGGGCCTTCCTGATCCACCGACTTTCCGGCCTCGCGCTGGCGCTGTTCCTGCCGGTGCATTTCTGGGCGCTGGGCCATGCCATCCAGGGCGAAGCGGCGCTCGACGGCTTCCTGAAACTCACCGACAACCCGCTGTTCAAGACCGGTGAGTGGGGGCTGGTGATCCTGCTCTCGCTGCACATGATGGGCGGCGTGCGGCTCTTGCTGATCGAGTTCCGGCCGTGGACGGGCCTGCGCAAGGACTGGGTCGCGTTCAGTCTCGGTGCGGGCCTTTGCGCGGGCCTGGCATTCATGCTCTCGCTGTTTTCGTAGGCCAACAACCATGAGCGCCGCCGGCTGAAGCGTCGCCATGCCCACAACCCCAAAGGAGACCACCATGACGCTTTCCCCGAAGTCCACGATCCGCCGGCGCTGCCTTGCGCTCTGCCTCGGCGCCGCCGCAGTGGTTGCAGCCGGCAATGCGCGGGCGGATGCATGGCCGACCCGCCCGGTCACTATGGTCGTGCCGTTCGCCGCGGGCGGCAGCACCGATGTGCTCGGCCGCGTGATCGGCCAGAAGCTGAGCGAGATGTGGAAGCAGACCGTGGTGGTCGAGAACCGCCTGGGCGCGGGCGGTGCCGTCGGCGCGCAGGTCACGGCCAAGGCAGCGGCCGACGGCTATACGATGATGCTGGCCTCGGGCAGCATGTTCACGGTCAACCCGTTTATCTACCAGCGGCTGCCCTACAGCGCCAAGGACTTCACCTTCATCACCAACGTGGCCAGCGGCCCGATGCTGGTCGTCGTCAATCCCGGTGTGCCGGCCAGGAACCTGAAGGAACTGATCAGCCTGGCGAAGTCCCAGCCGGGCAAGCTCAACTTCGGCTCCGCCGGCACCGGCAGCCAGGTGCACATGGCGGGCGAGGCCTTCGCCGACGCTGCCGGGATCAACATCACGCATGTGCCCTACAAGGGCGAATCGCTTGCCTACAACGACCTGATGGCGGGGCAACTCCAGCTGATGGTCGGCAATATCGCCGCAGCCTCGCAGTTCGTGAAGGGCGGCAAGCTGCGCGCGCTCGCTGTCACCGGCAACGAGCGCTCGCCCATGCTGCCCGACGTGCCGACCGTGGCGGAAGCCGGCCTCACGGGCATGGAGAACGTGACGGGCTGGTTCGGCTTCGTGATGCCGGCGGGCACGCCACCCGAGATCGTCAGCAAGGTGCAGCAGGACACGGTCAAGGTGCTGGCGGATCCGGACACCCAGGCGCGTTTGCTCGCGCAGGGCATGAAGCCGGTCGGCAACACGCCCCAGCAACTGAGCACAGCCATCGCCACGGAATCGCAGCGATGGGAAAAGATCGTCAAGAACCGCAACCTGACGGCCAACTGAGCGCCAACTGAGCGCCCCGGCCCATCCAGGCCGGGGCCGAGCATCGAGGACAAGCATGAAGATAGATCTCACCCTCCTGGAAGACGCGGCCAGGGAACTGTATATCCGCGCGCTGAAGATACTGCCGCCCGACGTCAAGGACGGCATCGCGCAGCTGCAGGAACACGAAACCTCCGCCACGGCGCGCAGCGTGCTGGCCACCATGAGCAAGAACATCCGCATCGCGGAGGACACCGACAACCTGCTGTGCCAGGACACCGGCGTGCCGATCTACAACATGACGATCGGCACCGGCGTCGCCGTCGACGGACATGCCTTCAAGCAGGCCATCCGGCGCGGCTGCGAGCGCGCCACGCGCGAGCACCCGCTGCGTTCTTCCGTGGTGCATCCGCTGACCCGCAAGAACAACCACACTTCCTGCGGCATCGAGGTGCCGGTGATCCATATCGACTTCGACGACACGCCGGGGCGCATGACGCTGGAGATGGTGCCCAAGGGCAGCGGCTCGGAGAACAACTCCTTCCTCAAGATGGCGATTCCCGCCGAGGGCATGGATGCCATCAAGACCTTCGTCATCGACAGCGTGATCGCCGCGGGCGGCAAGACCTGCCCGCCGACCATCGTCGGCGTGGGCCTCGGCGGGACCTCGGACCTGTGCGTGGCGCTGGCCAAGCGGGCAGCCACGCGCGCGCTCGGCACGCAATGCGCCGATCCCGACGGCGCGGCGCTGGAAGCGGAACTGTCGCGGGCCGTGAACCAGCTCGGTGTCGGCCCGCAAGGCCTGGGCGGCGACGCGACCGCCTTCGCAGTGCATATCGAGCTTGCCTCGACGCATATCACGATGAACCCCATTGCCGTCAACATGCAGTGCCATTCCGCGCGGCGCGCATGCGCCACCTTCACCGCTGACGGCATCAGCTACGGATTCTGACCATGGCGCACTACGAACTCTCCACGCCCGTGACGGAGGCACAGATCCGTCAGCTGCGCGTCAACGACACCGTGACCTTGCAGCAAACCCTGTTCGGCATCCGCGACGCCACGCAGATCCATATGTTCGACCGCGGCCGCGCAACGCGTTTCGATCTCGGCGGCCATGCGGTCATCCATACCGCGCCCAATGTGCGCAAAGTGCCGGCCAGCGCGGAGCATCCCGCCGGCTACCAGCCGATCTGCATCGGCACCACCACCTCCGACCGCATGGAGCGCTTCACCCGCCCGCTGATGACGCAGAACGGCGTACGCATGATCGTCGGCAAGGGCGGCATGCGCGAAGGCTCGCAGGCGGCGTTCCAGGAACTGGGCGGCGTCTACCTGGCGATCATCGGCGGCACGGCGGCGCTGGAAACCACCTGGATCGAACAGATCGAGGACGTGGATCTCGACGACCTCAACCCCGAATCACTGTGGCGCTTCCGCATCCGCGATTTCGGCCCGCTGCTGGTGGCCATGGACAGCCACGGCAACAGTCTCTACACCGCCGTCAAACAAAACACCGCAGACCAGCGCGCTGCCGTGCTGGCCAGCCTGGGAGTGGCAAAACCATGAAGACCATCAAGCGACTGCAGACCGACGTGCTGATCCTCGGCTCCGGCGGCGCCGGGCTGTTCGCCGCGCTGCACGCGCACCAGCAAGCGCCGGAGTTGTCGATCACCGTGGCCGTGAAAGGCCTGCTGGGCAAATGCGGCTGCACCCGCATGGTCCAGGGCGGCTACAACGTGGCGCTGGCGCAGGGCGATTCGGTCGAGCGCCATTTCATGGACACCGTGGAAGGCAGCAAGTGGCTGTCAGACCAGGACCTGGCGTGGACGCTGGTCACCAAGGCGGTCGAACGCATCCACGAACTAGAGAACGAGCTGGGCTGCTTCTTCGACCGCAACCCCGATGGCACGGTCCACCAGAAGGCCTTCGCCGGGCAGACCTTCGACCGCACCGTGCACAAGGGCGACCTGACCGGCATCGAGATCATCAACCGGCTGGCCGAGCAGGTCTGGAGCCGCGGCATCAACCGGCTGGAAGAACACCGTGCCGTCGAGCTGATCAAGACGCCGGACGGCAAGTCGTTGTCCGGCGTGCTGATGATCGATATGCGCAACGGCGAATTCGTGTTCGTGCAGGCCAAGGCCGTGTTGCTGGCCACGGGCGGCGGGCCGACCATGTACAAGTTCCACACGCCCTCGGGAGACAAGAGCTGCGACGGCCTGGCGATGGCGCTGCGCGCCGGCCTGCCCCTGCGCGACATGGAGATGGTGCAGTTCCACCCCACCGGGCTGCTGGCGGGCAAGGACACGCGCATGACGGGCACCRTGCTGGAAGAAGGCCTGCGCGGCGCCGGCGGCTACCTGCTCAACGGCGACAAAGAGCGCTTCATGCACAACTACGATCCGCGCGGCGAACGCGCCACGCGCGACATCGTGTCGCGCGGGATCTATGCGGAGATGCGCGCGGGACGGACTTCGCCCAATGGCGGCGCGTATATCCAGATGAGCCATCTCGGTCCCGACAAGGTGCGCAAGCAGTTCAAGGGCATGGTCGAGCGCTGCGGGGACTGCGGCTTCGACCTTGCCGGCGATCTCGTCGAGGTGGTGCCAACCGCGCACTACATGATGGGCGGCGTGCAGTTCCGCCCCGACTGCAGCACCGAGCTGCACGGCCTGTTTGCCGCCGGCGAAGACACGGGCGGCGTGCATGGCGCGAACCGCCTGGGTGGCAACGGCGTCGCCAACTCGACCGTGTTCGGCGGCATCGCCGGCGACACCATGGCCGCCTGGACGCGGCGCAACAACACGCTGCGCGCGCCCGACGAAGCCGCGATCGCAGCCGCCATCGCCGCCATGGAAGCGCCATTCGGCAAGCCCGCCGGCAGCCTGGAACCGATCCGCGAGGCGCTGTTCGACTGCATGTGGGACCACGTCGGCATCATGCGCACGCGCGACGGCTTGCTGCGGGCTCGTCAACGCCTAGCGGAACTGGAACAGGCGCTGAAGGCAACCGGCGTCGCCGGCGGCCATCGCGCGTTCAACGTCACGTGGCACGACTGGATGAACCTCGGCAGCCTGATCGGCGTAAGCCAGGTCATCGTGGAAGCCGCTCTGTCCCGCGAGGATTCGCGCGGCGCGCATTTTCGCGAGGATTTCCCTGCGACCGGGGACCTGCCCGGGTCCAGCTTCACCGTGGTGCGCCAGCGCGACGGCATGCTGCAGCTGACCCGCTCTCCCGTGCAATTTACCCGCGTCGCTCCGGGGCAGACGATCCTGGAGGAGGCGGCCTGATGTAGTGCCTAGGTGGAGGAGACTCAATGAACAAGAAGAAGACACTGCGCGCGGCGGCGCTCGCCGCCATGCTGCTCTGCGTTGGCGGTCTTGCATCGGCCGAAAGCGCCCCTGCGCGGCCGATTACCGTTGTGGTGCCTTACAGCGCGGGCGGAGATGCGGACCTCTCGGCGCGCAACCTCTCCGCCGGGGTAAGGAACGTGACCGGCGAAACCCTGGTGGTCGTCAACAAGGCCGGCGCCGGCGGCGCCATCGGCTCGCAGTTCGTGCGCGACGCGAAGCCGAACGGACAGACGCTGCTGCTCGGCCGCGTCGGTGCGCAGGCGATCCTGCCGGCGCTGCAGCCCGACCTGGGCTACAAGTGGAATGACTTCACGCTGCTCGGGCTGCTGGAACTGAACCCGGTGGTCTGCGTGGTCAGGACGGCAGCCGCCTACAAGACGCTGGACGACCTGATCGCCGTCATCCGCAGCCAGCCCGGCAAGCTGAACTACAGCACCTCCGGCCCTGGCACGGTGCTGAACCTGACAACCCAGGCCTTGCTGCAATCGGCGCGGCTCGACAAACAGGCGGTGGTGCAGGTTGCCTACAAGGGYGGCGGCGAGGCTACCGCGGCGGTACTCTCCGGCGAAGTCGATTTCACCTGCAACAACCTGACCGCATTGATCGGAAATATCAAGGGCGGAAAACTGCGCGCGCTGGTGACCACCTCGCCGCAGCGCCTGCCGGAGCTGCCCGACGTACCGACCGCGAGCGAGACCGGCCATCCCCGGCTGGAAGCGCTCAATGGTTGGAGCGCGCTGTACGGCCCGCCGGGCATGGACCCCGCCCTGGTCGAAAAATGGGCTGCGGTGCTACCGAAAGTCGCGAGCGATCCGCAATGGAAAACCGGGGTCCTCACCATTGCCTCGATCCCCATGATCCTGTCGCCGTCCGAGACGCACAGGTTTGTCGAAGCCCAGGTGGCAATGTACGAACAATTGGGCAAGTCCCTCAACATTCAGCTCAAATAGGAATTCCCATGGCGAAGTCCCATCGCGGCGCCGATGCGCTGGCCAGCACGCTGGCCAAGGCCGGTGCCAGGCGCATATTCACCCTGTCGGGCAATCACATCATGCCGGTGTTCGACGCCTGCCTCGACGCGGAAATCGCGTTGATCCACGCGCGCCATGAAGCCGCCACCGTGCACATGGCCGATGCGTGGTCGCGCATCACGGGCGAAGTCGGCGTGGCAATGGTCACCGGCGGACCCGGCCACGCCAACGCGGTATCCGCGCTCTATACCGCGCAGATGTCGGAGTCGCCGCTGGTCCTGCTGTCTGGCCATGCGCCGAACAGCCAGCGCGGTTTTGGCGCCTTTCAGGAAATGCAGCAAGTCGAGATGGCCGCACCCGTCACCAAGGCGTCGTGGGCCTGCGCCAGCCCGGACACCGTTGCTGCCGATATCGCGCTGGCCATGCGCATCGCGGCATCCGGACGGCCCGGCCCGGTGCACCTCAGCCTGCCCACCGATGCGTTGGAAAATGCCGTGACGCATGCCGGCGTGCCGGCCTCGATCGCCACGCCGCAGGAAGCGCCCGCGCTCGATGCGCAGACGACCTCCGACGTACTGGCTTCACTGGCGGCGGCAAAGCGCCCGTTGATCCTCGCCGGTCCCGCGTGGCTCACGGCTCGCGGGCGCAGCCGCATGGCGGAACTGGAAGCGCGCACCGGCATTCCCGTCGTCGGCATGGAAAGCCCCCGTGGCAACAACGATCCGAGCCTCGGCGCCTTCGCGCAGATGCTGGCGCAGGCCGACTGCATATTGCTGCTGGGCAAGCGCCTCGACTTCACGCTGAAGTTCGGCCAGTCTCCCGCCTTCGCGGCCGGCTGCAACTTCCTGCAGATCGATGCGGACGATGCCGAGTTGGAGCGAAGCCGCCGTGCGGCCGGTGCCCGCTTGCTGCTCGCACGGCGCGCGGATATCGGCAGCGCCTTCGCGCAACTGATCGCCTGCGCGGCCGGGCGGGAGCAGCATCATGCATGGCTGGAGGACGTGAAGGCTGCAATCCGCCATCGTCCCGAATCATGGAAGACCGCGTCGTCGACGCACGCGCTGCACCCGGTCCAGGTGTGCAGTCCCCTGCAGCCGATCCTGGACAGCCATCCGGAGGCGGTGCTGGTCTCCGACGGCGGCGAATTCGGGCAATGGGCGCAAGCCTGCCTGCAAGCGCCGCACCGCGTCATCAACGGTCCGGCGGGCGCCATCGGCAGCGCCCTGCCGATGGCGCTGGCGGCGCGGCTGGCCAAGCCGGACGCGCCGGTCATCGCCATGATGGGAGACGGCACCACGGGCTTTCATATCGCCGAGTTCGACACGGCGGTACGCTACGGGCTGCCCTTCGTCGCCGTGGTTGGCAATGACGCGCGCTGGAATGCGGAGTACCAAATCCAGCTCAACAGCTACGGCAAGGACAGGCTGGTGGGATGCGAACTGCTTCCCTCGCGATACGATCAGGTCTGCGCGGCGTTTGGCGGATATGGTGAATTCGTGCAAACGCCGGAGCAGCTGTTGCCAGCGGTGCAGCGCGCCATCGCGTCGGGCCTGCCGGCCTGCGTCAATGTGCAGATGGAAGGCGTGCCCGCGCCGGTGGTGGCACGCAAGTGAGAGACGCAGCGCGCCGGTGCCCTATCCCAGCGCGCTGCGATAAACCAGGCCGAGCCCCGCAGCGATCAGGATCGTCCATACCACGCGGATCACTTTCGCCGGCGCGATGCGCCGGTGCAGCCAGCCGCCCGCGAAGTAGCCGGCAATGGCGCACGGCATCAGCAGCGCCGCCAGCGTGAAGATGGCGGCATTGGCGTACAGCCCCGCTAGCGCAAACAGTATCAACCGCCCGAACGCCGTCAGCACGATCAGCGTGCTGGTGGTGGCCCGCAACTGCGCGGCGTCTCGCAAGCGCCCTGCCAGGTAGATCGTGTAGAGCGGGCCGCCAGTGCCGAACATCGCGGTCAGCATGCCGCCCACTACGCCGAACGGCACCGACAGCCGCGTATCCAGCTCGCTGAAGCCGCGTTTGAACAGCAGGTTCCACGCGGAATACAGCAACACGAACAAGCCGAGCAACAGCAGCAGCGGACGCTCCGGCGCGAACATCAGCAGCGCCAGGCCTGCAACCATGCCAATCACGACGCTCGGCAGCAGCCGCCGCAACTCACCCACATGCACATGGCTGCGGCTGCGCACGCCCAGCAGGGTTCCCGCGACAAGATCGAAGAACAGGATCATCGGCACCGCGGTGCGCAGCGGGACGATCTGCGTGAGCAGCGGCATCGCCATGATGGAAGAGCCGAACCCCGTCAGCCCGAAGATCGTATAGGCCCACAGCACGATGGGCGCCAGGCAGGCGAGTTCGAGGGGCGTGAGTTGCGTCTGCGAAAGGACGGATTCGATCAGCAAAATGTGAGGGGGGGCTTGAGCGATGCTGGGCGGTCCCATCATAGTAGGCAACGTCGCTTCTAGTCAACTAACTCATATATATGATTTATGGAATCAGACGGCAGTCATGAGATGCCTGTGGCCGCAAGGTTGCACTTGGGTTTTCCCTCGGCCGATGCGTCCGAATCACCTAGGCAATGTCTACGATCTTTCCGTGTCACTAACTGGCGATTGCACCAATTCCATGATTCGACTATAGTCGAATCATGGAAACCAATAACGCGCTCGAAGCGCTCGCCGCACTTGCTCACGCCATCCGTCTGGCCGTGTTCCGCCTGCTCGTGCAGGCGGGGCCTGAAGGCCTGCCGGCGGGCCGCATTGCTGAATTGATGGAGATGCCAGCCTCGTCGCTGTCGTTCCACCTCAAGGAATTGCACCGGGCCGGCCTGCTGGCAAGCCGTCAGGAAGGCCGGTCGATCATCTACATGGCTCAGTTCGAGACCATGAATGCCTTGCTTGGCTACCTCACCGAGAACTGCTGCGGCGGCACGCCGTGTTCGCCGGTACCTTCCTGTTCCGTTGCCACGGAGTCCTGACCATGAAGCGCTTTCACGTCCACGTCAGCGTGGCCGATCTGCCCGCAAGCATCCGCTACTACACCGCGCTGTTCGACGCGGAACCGACCATCGTCAGGGACGACTATGCGAAGTGGGCGCTGGAAGACCCTCGCGTGAACTTCGCCATCTCCAATCGCACCGGGATGCTCGGCATTGACCACCTGGGTATCCAGGTGGAGACGGACGCGGAACTCGCGGAGATGCAGACGCGGCTGGCCAATGCCGACCTGCCAATGCAATCGCAGGCCGCGACGAACTGCTGCTACGCGACCTCGGACAAGCATTGGTCTGTCGACCCGCAAGGCATTGCGTGGGAGTCCTTCCACACGCTCGGTAGTGCGCCGACGTATGGCGAATCGCGCAATCGCAGCGCTGAAGCCGCCGCCTGTTGCGCGCCGACCCAATTGAACACCGCTCCGAAGCAACCTGCAAAGACCGCCCGCTGCGCGCCGGAATCCGGCTGCTGCTGAGCTTTCGCTAACAACGCCTCCGCTACCGATCCTCGGACGAGGAGGCCCCTGCTCGCCCCGACGACCACTATGTCCGACAAGATCTTCAATGTCCTGGTGCTATGCACCGGCAACTCCGCCCGCAGCGTCATGGCCGAAGCACTGTTCAATGTGCTCGGCAAAGGCCGCTTCCACGCCTACAGCGCAGGCAGCCATCCGTCGGGCACGGTGAATCCCTTTGCCATCGAGCGTTGCCTGTCGATCGGCTACGACATTTCGGGCCTGCGCAGCAAGAGCTGGGACGAGTTTGCCGTACCCGGTGCGCCCAAGATGGACTTCGTCATTACCGTCTGCGACCAGGCCGCCGGCGAGGTCTGCCCGGTCTGGCCTGGCACGCCCATCACGGCGCATTGGGGCTTCCTGGATCCCGCAGCCATTCAGGGCTCCGACGAAGAGAAGCGCAAGGTGTTCGACCAGGTGTTCCGCCAGATCCTGAATCGCGTGCGCCAGTTCGTGAACCTGCCATTGCACGTGCTGGACCGCAACGCCATCCAGAGGGGCATGCGCGCCATCGGCGAACAACTCGTGGAGTCAGGGGAATGAGCACGGCACAACGGACGGCCGGGGCAAGGCAACCCAGTGCCATCGGCTTCTTTGAGCGCTACCTGACCGTCTGGGTTGCGCTCTGTATCGTCGCCGGCATCCTGCTCGGCCAATGGTTGCCAGCGGTGTTCCATGCGATCGGCGCCATGCAAGTGGCGCAGGTGAACCTGCCGGTGGGCGCGCTGATCTGGATCATGATYGTTCCCATGCTGATCAAGATCGACTTCGGCGCGATGGGCCAGGTCGCGGGCCACTGGCGCGGTATCGGCGTGACGCTCTTCGTGAACTGGCTCGTGAAGCCATTCTCGATGGCATTGCTGGGGTGGATCTTCGTTCGCCACCTTTTCGCGGCATGGCTGCCGGCCGACCAGCTCGACAGCTACATAGCCGGCCTGATTCTGCTGGCCGCGGCGCCTTGTACCGCGATGGTTTTCGTCTGGTCGCAGCTCTGCAAGGGCGATCCGTATTTCACGCTGTCGCAGGTGGCGCTCAACGACGCGATCATGGTCGTGGCCTTCGCGCCTGTCGTCGGCCTGCTGCTGGGCCTTTCTTCGATCACCGTCCCGTGGGATACGCTCATCGCCTCGGTCGGGCTCTACATCGTCATTCCGGTGCTGATCGCGCAGGTCATCCGCAAGGCGCTGCTGGCCCGCGGCGAAGCCACATACAAGCGCGTTGTCAACGCATTGGGCCCCTATTCGATCACAGCACTGCTCGCCACGCTCGTGCTGCTCTTCGGCTTCCAGGGCAATGCAATCGTCGAACAGCCCTTGATCATTCTCTTGCTGGCCGTGCCAATCCTGATCCAGGTACTGCTGAACTCCGGCCTGGCCTACCTGCTGAACCGCAAGCTCGGCGTAGCCCACTGCGTGGCTGGCCCATCGGCACTGATCGGCGCAAGCAACTTCTTCGAACTGGCCGTGGCTACCGCCATCGGCATCTTCGGCTTTCAATCCGGCGCGGCGCTCGCCACCGTCGTGGGCGTGCTGATCGAAGTGCCGGTGATGCTCTTCGTTGTGGGCGTGGTCAACCGCTCGCAGCGCTGGTACGAATCGCATTGAGGAACCAACATGTCCGTCACCATCTATCACAACCCTGCGTGCGGCACGTCGCGCAACACTCTGGCCATGATCCGCAATGCTGGCATCGAGCCGATCGTCATCGAATACCTGAACACGCCACCGGACCGGCAGACGTTGCAGGCGATGATCCGCGATGCTGGCCTTACCGTGCGCGAAGCTATCCGCGAGAAGGGCACGCCCTACGCCGAACTGGGTCTCTCCGATCCGGCGCTGACCGATGACCAGTTGCTCGATGCCATGCTGACCCATCCTATCCTGATTAACCGGCCCTTCGTCGTCACGAAGCTTGGCGTGCGGCTGTGCCGGCCGTCGGAAGTCGTGATCGACATCTTGTCCTCGCCTCAGCAAGGCGCGTTCTCCAAGGAGGACGGTGAGGTCGTGATCGATGCACAAGGACGGAAGGTCCAATGAGCACGAACTTGCCCAACATCGTGTCCGCTGTACTCGGCACGCCTGACCTGCACAAGCTGGAGCCCGCACGCATCAGCACCCATCCGCCCCGGATCCTGCTGCTATACGGTTCGCTGCGCGAGACGTCGTACAGCCGCCTGCTCGTGCAGGAAGCCGAACGGATTCTGCAGCATTTTGGCGCGGAGACCCGCGTGTTCAACCCACATGGCCTGCCCATGGCCGACAGCGTGCCGGCGGACCATCCGAAGGTGGTCGAACTGCGCAAGCTCTCGGAGTGGTCGGAGGGTCAGGTGTGGTGCAGTCCCGAACGCCACGGCACGCTGACTGCCGTCTTCAAGAACCAGATTGACTGGCTGCCGCTGGAGATGGGCGGGATTCGGCCCACACAGGGGCGTACGCTGGCGGTGATGCAGGTCTGCGGCGGCTCGCAGTCGTTCAACGCCGTCAACGCGCTACGCGTGCTGGGGCGCTGGATGCGAATGGTGACGATCCCGAACCAGTCATCTGTCGCCAAGGCGTACCAGGAATTCGACGCCAACGGCCGCATGAAACCCTCCTCCTACTACGACCGCCTGGTCGATGTCATGGAGGAACTCTACAAGTTCACGCTGCTGGTTCGCGATCGCAGCGACTACCTGACGGACCGGTACAGCGAGCGCAAGGAAGCAGCGCCGGCTATTGCCGCCACGCTCGCGGCGGCAGCAATGAGTCATGAGAAGGACGCTCAGGTCAGCGATACCGATAGCGGCGAAGTCGAGTAATCAACGAACGGGATGGCCATGGAGCCAACAAGTAGTGTGGTCGCCAGGCTGGGCATTGCCCAGACACTGGCATGGGGTTCAACCTACCATCTGCCAGCCATGCTGGCCACGCCCATGGCCCGGGATCTCGGCGTATCACCGCCCCAGAAGATACGGATCCAAAAGAAAAAACCCCGCTTGTAGGCGGGGTTGATCTTTACAGGTTCTGATTACGCAAGGTTAAAACGGAATATCGTCGTCCATATCCTCAAACCCGTTCGACGGCGCCTGCTGCTGACGGCGCGCAGCGCCACCCTGCTGGCCACCGGCCGCCTGGCCACCACCGCTGCGTGCACCACCACCGTAGCCGCCACCGCCACCGCCCGACGATTCACGGCCACCGCCGTAACCGCCGCCGCCCATGTCGTCACCACCGCGGTCACCGCCGCCCATGCCCTGGCGCGAGCCCAGCATCTGCATCTGCTCGGCGACGATCTCGGTGCTGTACTTTTCCGCGCCGGATTGGTCGGTCCACTTGCGGGTGCGGATGCGGCCTTCGATATAGACCTGCGAGCCCTTGCGCAGGTATTGGCCAGCGATTTCGGCCAGCTTGCCGAAGAAGGCGATGCGGTGCCACTCGGTGGCTTCCTTCATTTCGCCACTGGTCTTGTCCTTGTAGCGGTCGGTGGTCGCCAGGCGGATGTTGCTCACTGCGTCGCCGCTGGGCAGGTAGCGGGTTTCGGGGTCCGCGCCCAGGTTGCCGACGAGGATGACTTTGTTGATCGATGCCATGTGAATGTTCTCCCAGGGCCACGCCCTCTGCTGCAAGCGGCGTGGCAATGCCTTGACTGATGCGTAAACGAATAACGCGCCCCCGGCCAAGAAGTCGGACGCGCGGTCATGCTAGTGCCTATTTGCGGCAAAAAGCTTTACGAAGTGATGCGGCCGGCCCTTTCAGGCCGGCCGCCACGCTGGCCGCCCACTTCAGGCGGCGACGGCCGGGGAACTGCTCTTCCGGGCCGGCGGCGACTTCATGTTCCAGGCGATTATAAGCCAGAGCAGCAGTACCACGGCACAGCCGAGGAAGACCGCGCCGCGACCTTCGTGCTTGAGCAGCCAGCCACCGACCACACCGCCCAGGAACAGGCCCATCGCCTGCGTGGTGTTGTAAACGCCAAGCGCCGCCCCGCGCGCGGCGGCGGCATAGCGCGACACCAGCGAGGGCTGCATCGCCTCCAGCACGTTGAATGCCACGAAGAACAGCAGCAGCACACCTACGATTCCCCACAAACCGTGCACGGCGGCGAACATCAACTGCACCGCGGTCATCAATCCAACCGCGCCGAGCAGCACCGGGCGCACCTTGCCGTAGCGCTCGGCGGCCATCATTGGCCCGAGCATCAGCACGAACGAGACCAGCACCACCGGCAGGTAGACCTTCCAGTGCTGATCCAGCGGCATGCCGGCGTCGCTGAGCATGGCCGGCACGACCATGAACATGGCCACCTGGGACGCGTGCAAGGCCAGCACGCCGACATTCAGGCGGATCAGGTCCGCATTGAGCAGCACGGCGCGGAACGGCAGCCGCACGGGATGCGGCGGCGGCGGCGTGGGCACCAGGAACAGCGTCACCAGGATCGCGATCACGCCCAGCACCGACATCAGCGTGAAGATGCCCGGCATGCCGATGCTGTGCAGCAGCGGCGAGGCAATCACCAGCGACAGCGCGAAGGTCAGGCCGATGCTGCCTCCCACCATTGCCATGGCCTTGGTGCGGTGCTGCTCGCGGGTGAGATCTGCGATGCAGGCGGTAATGGCGGCGGAGATCGCGCCCATGCCCTGCAGCGCACGGCCGAGGATGATGCCGGTGAGCGTGTCCGAACCGGCCGCCACCAGGCCACCGGCGATGAACAGCAGCAGGCCCGCCACCATCACCGGCTTGCGGCCGACGCGGTCGGACAGCCAGCCCAGCGGAATGTGCAGGAAAGCTTGCATCAGGCCGTAGATGCCCATGGCCAGGCCCACACGCTGGGCGTCGTGTCCGTCGGGCAGGCCGCTGGCGTATTCGGTGAAGACGGGCAGGATCAGGAACAGGCCCAGCATGCGCAGCGCGAAGATGCTGGCCAGCGAAATGCTGGCCCGCAGTTCCATACGGGTCATGCGGTCGCGCCCGGCGGCGGGCTGAACCTTGGAATCGTCGGCCTTGGCCGCATCTTGGGAGGAGCTATGGATCGACGACATTGCGATCGTGGGGAGTTTCTCTGACGGATTGCCGGCTCGTGCACCGCGCACGTACCGCATCACCCCGATGCTGACGGGGCGGCGACAACTTCGATCCATGGCCGGAGCGGAAGTTGCGGCCCCGGAAATTGCGGCCCCTTCTGTCACCGTTGCGCCGGGCGCCCGGCAGGACGGAAGCATCCTTGCCTGACAACCCTCAGCAGCATGCCGGATGTGGGCATTGCAGGACACGTCTGATGGCCCATGCAACCCCCGGAAACCGAAGTTCGGTATATTAACAGGTTTGCTCCGCTGCGCTTTAGGGTCCGGATCGGACGCCGCAAGCCCCGGCGCAGGCTGGCAAAGCCCGGCCTGGGGCTGGCCTGAAGCCGGCTGCAGCCCTGCTGGCATGCTTTTTTCTTGAAATTCCGTGAGACCCGGCCTGTCGACCTGACCGGYGGCCCCGCCTGGCGAAGACAATCGGTATATGGAAGAAATTAGAATCCGTGGTGCCCGTACCCACAACCTGAAGAACATCAATCTCGATCTGCCGCGCAACAAGCTGATCGTGATTACCGGGCTGTCCGGATCGGGCAAGTCCTCCCTCGCTTTCGACACCCTGTACGCGGAGGGCCAGCGCCGCTATGTGGAGTCGCTGTCGGCCTACGCGCGCCAGTTCCTGCAACTGATGGAAAAGCCGGACGTCGACCTGATCGAAGGGCTTTCGCCGGCGATCGCCATCGAACAGAAGGCCACCAGCCACAACCCGCGCTCAACCGTGGGAACGGTCACCGAGATCCACGACTACCTGCGCCTGCTGTACGCCCGCGCCGGTACGCCTTACTGCCCCGATCACAATCTGCCCTTGCAGGCGCAAAGCGTGTCGCAGATGGTGGACGCCGCGCTGGCGCTGCCGGAAGACACCAAACTGATGATCCTTGCGCCGGTGGTGGCCAACCRCAAGGGCGAGCATTCCGACCTGTTCGACACCATGCAGGCGCAGGGCTTCGTGCGCTTTCGCGTGCGTTCGGGCGGCGGCACCACGCATGAGGCGCCGGCCGTGGTCTACGAGGTGGACGCGCTGCCCAAGCTGAAGAAGACCGAGAAACACTCCATCGAGGTGGTGGTGGACCGCGTCAAGGTGCGCCCCGACATCAAGCAGCGGCTGGCGGAATCGTTCGAGACCGCCCTGCGCCTGGCCGACGGCCGCGCCGTCGCGCTGGAGATCGATACCAGCCAGGAGCACGTGTTCAGCTCCAAGTTCGCCTGCCCGATCTGCTCGTACTCGCTCCAGGAACTCGAGCCGCGCCTGTTCTCGTTCAACAATCCGATGGGCGCCTGCCCGACCTGCGACGGCCTGGGCCAGATCACCTTTTTCGACCCCAAGCGGGTGGTGGCCTTCCCCAACCTGTCGCTGGCCTCGGGCGCCATCAAGGGCTGGGACCGCCGCAACCAGTTCTACTTCCAGATGCTGCAGAGCCTGGCGGCCTACTACGAGTTCGAACTCGATACGGCCTTCGAGGACCTGCCGGCCGAGGTGCAGGAAGTCGTGCTGCATGGCTCCGGCGAAGTGGAGATCCCGTTCACCTATATGAACGAGCGCGGCCGCACCACGGTGCGCGAGCATGCCTTCGAGGGCATCATCCCCAACCTGGAGCGGCGTTACCGCGAGACCGACTCGATCGCGGTGCGCGAGGAACTGGCCAAGTACCAGAACAACCAGGCCTGCCCCGCCTGCCATGGCACCCGCCTGCGCACCGAGGCGCGCCATGTCAAGCTGGGCGAAAACGACCAGGCGCGCGCCATCTACGAGATCAATGGCTGGCCGCTGCGCGACGCGCTCACGTATTTCCTTACGCTGGACATGCACGGCGCCAAGCGCGAGATTGCCGACAAGATCGTCAAGGAAATCAGCGCGCGCCTGAACTTCCTCAATAACGTGGGACTGGATTACCTGTCGCTGGAACGCAGCGCCGACACGCTGTCGGGCGGCGAGGCGCAGCGCATCCGGCTGGCTTCGCAGATCGGCTCGGGACTGACCGGCGTGATGTATGTGCTGGACGAACCATCGATCGGCCTGCACCAGCGCGACAACGACCGGCTGATCGGCACCCTCAAGCACCTGCGCGATATCGGCAACTCCGTGCTGGTGGTCGAGCACGATGAAGACATGATCCGCGCCTGCGACTACGTGGTCGACATCGGCCCGGGCGCGGGCGTGCATGGCGGCATGATCGTCGCCGAAGGCACGCCTCTGCAGATCGAGCAATCGGCCAACTCGCTCACCGGCCAGTACATGTCCGGCGCGCGCCGCATCGAGGTGCCCAAGGAGCGCGCCGCGCCCGATGAGGAAAAGCTGCTGCGCATCATCAATGCCACCGGCAACAACCTGCGCAATGTCAGCGCCGATATCCCGGTGGGCCTGCTCACCTGCGTGACCGGCGTCTCCGGCTCGGGCAAGTCGACGCTGATCAACGACACGCTCTACCACGCGGTGGCGCGCCACCTGTACGGCTCCACCGCCGAGCCCGCGGCGCACGACCGCATCGATGGGCTGGAGCACTTCGACAAGGTCATCAACGTCGACCAGAGCCCGATCGGCCGTACCCCGCGCTCAAACCCCGCCACCTACACCGGCCTGTTCACGCCGATCCGCGAGCTGTTCGCCGGCGTGCCGTCGGCCAAGGAGCGCGGCTACGATCCGGGCCGCTTCTCGTTCAACGTCAAGGGCGGCCGCTGCGAAGCSTGCCAGGGCGATGGCSTGATCAAGGTSGAGATGCACTTCCTSCCSGACGTGTACGTGCCYTGCGAYGTCTGCCACGGCAAGCGCTACAACCGCGAAACGCTGGAGRTSCTSTACAAGGGCAAGAACATCCACGAAGTGCTCGACATGACGGTGGAGCAGGCGCACGAGTTCTTCCTGGCGGTGCCGGTGGTCCGGCGCAAGCTGAAAACGCTGCTCGATGTCGGCCTCGGCTACATCCGCCTGGGCCAGTCCGCGACCACGTTGTCGGGCGGCGAGGCGCAGCGCGTCAAGCTGTCGCTGGAACTGTCGAAGCGCGACACCGGCCGCACGCTCTACATCCTGGACGAGCCCACCACGGGCCTGCACTTCCACGATATCGAGCTGTTGCTCAAGGTCATCCACAAGCTGCGCGACCAGGGCAAYACGGTGGTGATCATCGAGCACAACCTCGACGTGATCAAGACCGCCGACTGGCTGCTCGACATGGGCCCCGAAGGCGGCGCCGGCGGCGGCCAGGTGATCGCCAAGGGCACGCCGGAAGCCGTGGCCGCGAGCAAGGCCAGCTTTACCGGCAAGTACCTGGCGCCGCTGCTCGAGCGCCGCTGAGTGGGTGCCGTGCGCCTGGGTTCCCGCCTGATCCTTTGCGCCTGGCAATGCGCGCTGCTGCTCGGCGGCGCCATTGCCGCCAGCCCGGCCGCGGCGCAGGCGACCGTCACACCGATCGACCTGGCCGCGCCGCAGGCGCGCGCGCTCGAAGAGCCAGCCGCGCCAGCGGCATCCGCCCCTTCCACGCAAGCCGCCCGGCCAGCGGAGCCCGCCAGCGCGGCCCAAGCCGCAAGCAATACCGGCGGCGGGATGTTTGCCACCGTGTCCTTGACGACAGGCGGCGCGCTCCTGCTCGCGGCTATCGCAATCATGCTCCGGCACATGCGAAGCCGGCGCCGCAACGGCACGTCCCCGCCGGGCAAGTAGTCCCGCGCGGCACCTTGCATTCGACCCTGCCCGGCCTACCATAGACTGCGAAGGGCCATTCGAAGCCGATCTGACGACTGACGCAGGCCAACGCAGGAGCACGGCCATGGAGTTCATCGTAGTGCCGGTCACCAAGCCCGAGGCGACCAATTTCATCTTTGGACAGTCGCATTTCATCAAGACCGTGGACGATATCCACGAGGCGCTCGTCGGCGCGGTGCCGGGCATCCGGTTCGGCCTGGCGTTCTGCGAGGCCTCGGGCAAGCGCCTGGTGCGCTGGTCCGGCACCGACGATGCCATGATCGACCTGGCCTGCGAGAACGCGATGGCGATCGGCGCCGGCCACAGCTTCCTGCTGTTTCTTGGCGATGGCTTTTATCCCGTCAATGTGCTGACCGCGGTGCGCGCGGTGCCGGAAGTATGCAGGATCTACTGCGCCACGGCCAACCCGACCGAAGTGGTGGTGGCGCAGACCGCGCAGGGGCGCGCGGTGCTTGGCGTGGTCGATGGCGCTTCGCCGCTCGGGCTGGAAACCGAGCTCGACATTGCGTGGCGGCGGGACCTGCTTCGGGAGATCGGCTACAAACTGTAGCCGATCCTCCATGCGGGCCCTTCAGTGCGCCTGCGCGGACGGCATTGCGCGCGTCGGCGGTTCGCTGTCGTCTTCCTTCATGCGGCTGCGGTTAAGCACGCCTGCCTCTTCCAGCACCGGATAGGCAGTGGCGCAGAAGAGCGAATTCAGGCGCTTCAGGTCGCTGATCACATCAAGGTGAAGCGAGCTGGTCTCGATGCTCTCGGCGGTCTGCACGGCGATGCGCTGCAGATGGCTGCGGGCGAACTTGCGCTCCAGATCGCGGAAGGTGGCCTTCTCGGCCATCAGTTGCTGCGCGCTTTTCAGGTCACCGGAGAGGAACACCGACAGCCCCAGGCGCAGGTTGGCCACGACGCGCGCGTGCATCTGCGAGATCTCCTGCATGCCCGCTTCCGAGAACGCCAGGTTATGGGCGATCTTCTTGTCGCGCGCGTCCTGCAGGATACGTTCGATGATGTCCCCGGCGTGTTCGAGGTTGATGGTGAGCGAGATGATTTCAGTCCAGCGCCGGCCATCGCGCTCGTCCAGCGCTTCGAGGCTGATCTGGGTCAGGTAGAGCTTGATCGCGGTATAGAGATCGTCCACCTCGTCGTCGATGCGGCAGGTGGCGGTGGCCAGCTTGGCATCGTTGGTGCGCAGCACGCGCAGCATATTGTCCAGCATCTGCTCGATGCGGTCGCCGATGCGCAGCACTTCGCGCGCGGCATTGGACAGCGCCAGCGCGGGCGTGGGCAGCGCGGCCGGATCAAGGTGGCGCGGAGTGACCTGGCTGTCGCCGGTGTTGCGGCCCGGCAGCACCTTTTCGCACAGGCGTGCCAGCGGACCGGTGGCGCCCAGCAGCAGCACCGCCAGCGCCACGTTGAACAGCAGGTGGAAATTGACCACCAGCCGCTGCGGATCGGCATCGACCAGCGCCAGCAGGTGCTCGGCCTGCCCCAGCAAAGGCAGCGCGATCACGCAGCCGAGCAGCCGCGACAGCAGGTTCCCCAGGGTGACGCGCTTGCCGGGCTGGTTATTGCCGGAGGTGGTCAGCAGCGCGGAGATGCCGGAGCCCAGGTTGGCGCCCAGCACCAGCGCCATCGCCACATGCAGCGACACCACCCCGGCCGAGGCCAGCGCCCCGCAGAACAGCACTACTGCCAGGCTGGAATAGCACAGGATGGTGAGGAAGGCGCCGATCAGCATATCCAGCGTGGGATCGCCGGTGAGCGTACCGAACAGCACCTTGACTCCGGCGGCCTGCACCACGGGCCGGGTGGCGATGGAAATCAGCTCGAGTGCCAGCGTGATCAGCCCGAGGCCGATCAGTACGCGGCCCACGTGGCCGGGCTTGTTGCCCTTCCAGGACAAATGCAGGATCACGCCGACGAAAATCAGCAGCGGCGACAGCCACGAGAGGTCCAGCGAAAACACCTGCACCATGAGCGCGGTGCCGACGTTGGCGCCCAGCATGATGGCCAGCGCCGGGGCCACGGCGATCAGGCCCTGGCCCACGAAGGAACTGACGATGACCGCGGTTGCGTTGCTGCTCTGGACCAGCCCGGTCACGCCGAGGCCGGCGGCAAACGCCGTGAAGCGGTTGGAAATGCTGGAGGAGAGCACGTGGCGCAAGTTGGCGCCATACACGCGCAGGATGCCGACCTTGACAATGTTGGTGCCCCACACCAGCAGCGCCACGCCGGAAAGCAAATGAAGTAGTACGCCCATGGTCCGCCCTAATGTGACCGGTGCCTCCATCGCTTGCGGACGCAAATGCAGATAAGCAAATGCAGATCGCACGATTCCGCCCGGCCATCGTATCGTTGTCAATGGGGCATTATGCTCCCGCGTGCATGTGCGGGCAACGCCATGGACGTATGGCTTGGAAGGGCCGCAACACCGCGCCCCGCCTGGGATGGGCGGAGCGCTGATGATCCCTGGGCAGGCGTCAGTGTCCGTCGAAGCGGCAAACCGTGAACAGCGGCAGGCCGCTGTCGAGCAGGTGGCGCGAGCCTCCCAGCTCGGGCAGGTCGACGATGGCGGCGCCCTCCACCACCGTGGCGCCCAGGCGTTCCAGCAGCTTGCGGCCGGCCATCATGGTGCCGCCGGTGGCGATCAGGTCGTCCACCAGCAGCACGCGGTCACCGGGCTTGCAGGCATCGGCGTGGATTTCGACCGTGGCGCTGCCATATTCGAGCTCGTACTCCTCCGCCACGGTCTGGAAGGGGAGCTTGCCCTTCTTGCGGATGGGCACGAAGCCAAGGTTGAGTTCGTAGGCCAGGATGGCGCCGAGGATAAAGCCGCGTGCGTCGATGCCTGCCACCATGTCAAGCCGGGCGTCCATATAGCGGTGCACGAAGACATCGATCAGTACGCGCAGCGACTTGGGGTCCTGCAGCAGCGGCGTGATGTCGCGGAACATGACACCGGGCTGCGGCCAGTCCGGCACGGTACGGATGCGTTCGCGCAGGTAGTGGGTGACGTCGCCAAGGGCGGACGACTGGATGGTGGTATTGGGCATGGGGACTCGGTCGGACAGCCAGCCGCGGCGGCAGGCTGCATGCGGTAATGGGTTACTACCCGGGCTGCCGCAAACGGCAACACAATGGGCCCAAGGCTCAGGCGGGCCGCACGGGCATTCCGGTGCGGCACCCGGCCTGACAGCCGTAACCATACAGGAGACCGTGATGGCAAAAAAGATCTTGATGCTGGTCGGCGACTATGCCGAAGACTATGAAACCATGGTGCCGTTCCAGGCCTTGCAGATGGTGGGCCACACGGTCCACGCGGTGTGTCCGGACAAGGCCGCCGGCGCCAGCTGCCCCACCGCCATCCACGATTTCGAGGGCGACCAGACCTACAGCGAGAAGCGCGGGCACAACTTCACGCTGAACGCGAGCTTTGCAGATATCGATCCGGCAGCCTACGACGGGCTGGTCATCCCAGGCGGCCGTGCCCCCGAATACCTGCGCCTGAACGAACGGGTGCTGGAGATCGTGCGTCACTTCGCCAGCGCCAACAAGCCGATCGCCGCGGTGTGCCACGGCGCCCAACTGCTGGCCGCGGCCGGCGTGCTGGAAGGCCGGACCTGCTCGGCCTATCCGGCCTGCGCGCCCGAAGTACGCCTGGCCGGCGGCAAGTACGCCGACATCCCGGTCGACCAGGCACACACCGATGGCAACCTCGTGACCGCCCCGGCATGGCCAGCGCATCCGGCCTGGCTGGCGCAGTTCCTTGCGGTCCTGGGCACCCGGATCGTACATTAGAGACTTCCGAACGCGGCCCGCGAGCATACCCTCGCGGGCCGCCACGCACGGGAGTTGTTCTATGTGTGAAATCTTCATCCGGGCCAACCCGCAGTCGTACGAGGGCCAGTCGCGCTCCCTGCGGCTGCACGGGGTGGCCACCAGCATCCGGCTGGAAAGCCTGTTCTGGGAAGTGCTCGAAACGCTGGCGCGGCGCGACGGCATGAGCGTGGGCCAGCTCATCACCCGGCTGCACGACGAACTGACGGCGTACCGGGGCGAGGCGGCGAACTTCACGTCATTCCTGCGCGTGTGCTGCCTGCGCTACCTGCTGCTACAAGGCGAAGGCCGCATCCCCGCCGATCAGAGCGTGCCGGTCGGCTCGCTCGATGCACGGGCCGTGCTGGAAGGCCTGCCGCCATCCTGGGCGGAACCGGCGCGCCCCGCCAGCCGCGCGGCGGCATAAGGCCGCATTCCCTGCGCGGCGTCAGAGTCAACCGGCAAGCATGCGCTGCTCGGCTGCCTCCAGCGCCTCGGGCTGCCCGCGCAGCACCACGATATCGCCCGGCTCCAGCACGGTTTCCGGCTGCGGATCGAACGCGCGGATGCCGCGCCGGCGCACCGCCGTCACCTCCACCCCGATGCGGTCCAGCCCTAGCGCGCCCAGCCGCCGCCCCACCGCCGTGGCCTCGGGGCCGAGCGAGACCGACTGCAGCCGCACCGACTCGCGCTCGACCATATCCTCCTCGTCGTCGCGTCCGTGGAAGTAGCCGCGCAGCAGGCTGTAGCGCGCATCACGCGCCTGTTGCACGCCGCGCACCACCCGCCGCATCGGCACACCCAGCAGCACCAGGGCGTGCGAGGCCAGCATCAGGCTGCCCTCGATGCTTTCCGGTACCACCTCGGTGGCGCCCGCCTTCTGCAGGATGTCGAGCTCCGAGTCGTCCATGGTACGCACGATGACGGGAAGCGCCGGTTCCAGCTCCTGCACGTGGTGCAGCACCTTGAGGGCGGAGGGCGTGTTGTTATAAGTGATGATCAAGGCAGCCGCCCGGTGCAGGCCCGCCGCGATCAGCGCCTCGCGCCGGCCCGCGTCGCCGTACACCACCGTGTCGCCCGCGGCGGCGGCCTCCCGCACCCGATCCGGGTCAAGGTCGAGCGCCACGTAGGTGATGCCCTCCCGCTCCAGCATATGCGCCAGGTTCTGGCCGCTGCGGCCGAAGCCGCAGATGATGGCGTGTTTTTCGGTCTGCAGGCTCTGCGCCGCGATGCGCGTCATATTGAGCGACTGCATCAGCCATTCGTTGGCGGCAAAGCGCAGCACGATGGCGTCGCTGTACTGGATCAGGAACGGCGCCGCCAGCATCGACAGCAGCATCGAGGCCAGGATGACCTGGATCAGCACCGGATCGACCAGGTTCAGGCCATCGATCTGGTTAAGCAGCACGAAACCGAACTCGCCAGCCTGCGCCAGCCCCAGGCCGGTGCGGATCGCTACCCCCTGGCGCGAGCCGAACAGGCGCGCCAGGCCGGCGATCAGCAGCAGCTTGAAGATGATCGGCACGATCAGCAACACCAGCACCAGCCACAGGTGATCGAGCACCACGTGAATATTGAGCAACATGCCGATGGTGACGAAGAACAGCCCCAGCAGCACATCGCGGAAGGGCTTGATGTCCTCCTCCACCTGATGGCGGTACGGCGTCTCGGAGATCAGCATGCCGGCGATGAAGGCCCCCAGCGCCATCGACAGGCCCAGCCGCTCGGTCAGCGCCGCCATGCCCAGCGTGACCAGCAGCAGGTTGAGCATGAACAGCTCCTGCGAGCGGCGCGCCGCCACCACATGGAACCAGCGGCTCATGACCCGCTTGCCGACAAAAAAGATCAGGCTCAGCGCCACCACGATCTTGACCGTGGCCAGGCCGAGCGCCATCGCCATGTCGCCGGGATCGCGCGACAGCGCCGGAATCACGATCAGCAGCGGCACCACCGCCAAGTCCTGGAACAGCAGGATGCTGATGATATTGCGCCCGTGCTCGCTTTCCAGCTCCAGCCGCTCCGACAGCATCTTGGAGACGATCGCGGTGGACGACATGGCCAGCGCGCCGCCCAGCGCCACCGAAGCCTGCCAGGACAGCGGAAACAGCCAGTTGAAGGCCCAGCTCGCCGGTATCACCACCAGCAGCGACAGCACCACCTGCGAGCCGCCCAGGCCGAATACCTGCCGTTTCATGGCTTTGAGCTTGCCCAGGCTGAACTCCAGCCCGATCGAGAACATCAAAAAGACCACGCCGAACTCGGCCAGGTATTTGGTCTGCGCGGTATCGCTGGCCAGCCCGAGCGCGTGCGGCCCGATCAGGATGCCGACCACCAGGTACCCCAGCATCGGCGGTAATTGCAGCATGCGAAAGGCGACCACGCCGAACACGGCGGCGGCCAGCAGCACAAGGGTCAGGTCCAGCGGAGAGTGCATCGGAAGGATCAGGGTACGCCACCACCGGGCCAGGACAACCCGGCTCGGGCGGCCCTGCCGGCGGATTGCGGCAAGCACGGCAGCCGCCCCGGCCGCCCGATCCCAGGAACAGCCCAAGCGCCATCGCATTCGTTGGTATACTTCGTCGCCATGATAGCTAATTTCAATGCGGATCGAGCACTTCGGCTCGCTCGCGAGACCCTCCAGATCGAAGCCGATGCCGTCGCCGCCCTCGCGGGCCGCCTGGACGGCGAATTTGCGCAGGCCGTGCAACTCACTCTGAATTGCAGCGGACGCGTCGTCGTGTCGGGCATCGGCAAGTCGGGACACATCGGCCGCAAGGTCGCGGCCACGCTGGCATCGACCGGCACGCCGGCCTTTTTCGTGCACCCGGCCGAGGCCAGCCATGGCGACCTGGGCATGGTCACGCGCGACGATGTGCTGATTGCCTTTTCCAATTCCGGAGAGACCGCCGAACTGCTGTCGATCGTGCCGATCGTCAAGCGCATCGGCGCCAAGCTGATCTCCGTGACCGGCAACCCCGCCTCCACGCTGGCCAAGCTGGCCGACGCCCACCTCAACGCCGGTGTGGAGAAAGAGGCTTGCCCGCTTAACCTGGCCCCCACCGCCAGCACCACCGCCGCGCTGGCGATGGGCGATGCGCTAGCGGTGGCGGTGCTGGACGCGCGCGGCTTCGGCGAGGAAGACTTTGCCCGCTCGCATCCGGGCGGCGCGCTCGGGCGCAAGCTGCTGACCCATGTGCGCGACGTCATGCGCAGCGGCAACGCAGTGCCCAAGGTACGCGAAAGCACGCCGCTGGCGCAGGCCCTGATGGAAATCACCCGCAAGGGCATGGCCATGACCGCGGTGGTGGATCCGGACGACCACCTGATCGGCGTCTTCACCGACGGCGACCTGCGCCGCCTGCTGGAAACGCCGCGCGACTGGAAGACCGTGCCCATCAGCGAGGTGATGCACCGCTCGCCGCATACGGTGGGGCCGGACCAGCTGGCGGTGGAAGCCGTGCAGGTCATGGAGGCGAACCGCATCAACCAGATGCTGGTGGTCGATGCCGACCAGCGCCTGGTCGGTGCCCTGCACATCCACGACCTGACCCGCGCCAAGGTCATCTGAGAGCACCCACAAACTATGCGGGATATCCTGTCCTCCCTGAGCCGGCTAGGAATGCGCGCCTTGCCGCTGCTGTTGATGGCGCTAGTGGCGGGCAGCACTTTCTGGCTGGTGCAGGTCAATTCCCCGAAAGAAGCCGCCACCGGGCCGGTGGGCAAGAAGCATGAGCCCGATTACTACATGGTCCGCTTCTCCGCCACCGAACTGGCCGAGGACGGCAACACCAAGATGCGGTTCACCGGCGACAAGATGATCCACTTCGAGGACGACCAGACCTACGAAGTGACGCGTCCGGCCATGCGCGCCTACGAAATCGACCGCCCGCCTGTCACGGGCCACTCCGATCGCGGCACGATGAACGCGGCAGGCTCGGTGATCGACCTGTTCGGCAATGCCTTTATCGTGCGTGCCCAAGGGCCGGACCCGGCCAAGGATCCGCAGATGACAGCCGCCTCGGAGTATTTCCAGGTGCTGATCAACGATGACATCGTGAAGACCGACAAAGCCGTCAAGCTGACCCGCGGCCCGTCGGTGATGACGGCAAACGGGCTGATCTTCAACAATGTCACCCGCGAAGTACAATTGCTGGGTAACGTACGCGGCACCATTATTACGGGGCCGCCGGCGAGTCCCGCGAAGTAGCCCAGATAACAAAGACCCGAGAGGCTGTTGCCAGATGAAGCGAAGCAGTGCTGGCCAGGCGAGCGGGCGCAAACGGTACCCAGGCGGGTGCCGCCCGCGCAGCCCCGCCCGCCTTGCCCGGAAACAGCCGCCAGGAAACGAAGCCGCCCGCGGGCCACAGCCGTCCGCGCCAACCGCCATCACGCCAACATGAATTCACTCCTGACGACATCGTCCTGTCGCCGCCGCAGCACGGCCGCTTTGCTGACGCTGGCAGCCGTCCTCGGCCTCACGCTGGCCGCGCCCGCCAGCGCGGAGAAAGCCGACCGCGAGAAACCGCTGGTACTGGAAGCCGACAACGCCAGCTATGACGACGTCAAGCAGGTTTATGTGCTGACTGGCAACGTGGTGCTGACCAAGGGCACCATGGTGTTGAAATCCGACGCGGCCGAAGTGCGCACCGATCCCGAGGGCTACCAGTACGCCGTGGCTACGTCCAAGGGCGGCAAGCAGGCTTATATCCGCCAGAAGCGCGACAACGTCGACGAATACATCGACGGCTGGGGCGACCGCATCGAGTATGACGGCAAGCAGGAGCTGTCCAAGCTGATCGGCCGCGCACGCATGGCGCGGCTGGCCGGCGCCAAGCTGGTCGACGAGATCCGCGGCGCAGTGATCACCTACGACAGCCGCAACGAGTTCTACACCGCCAGCGGCGGTACGGAGAACGCGACGGCGGGCAGCCCGTCCGGTCGCGTGCGCGCCGTGTTGTCGCCGCGCCAGGAGCAACCCGCCAGCGGCGCCGCCGGCGCCCCGCTGCCGCTCAAGCCTGCGCCCGCCCCCGTCAATCCCTGACGCCGCCGCGTCGCCCGATCCACGGATTCAGCCTTCATGACCGTTACCCAAACCGCACCCTCCCAGCCCGCCACCCTGAAGGACAGCAGCACGCTGGTCGTGCGCCACCTGAAAAAGCGCTACGGCTCGCGCACGGTGGTCAAGGATGTGTCCCTCGACGTAAAGAGCGGCGAGGTGGTCGGACTCCTGGGGCCCAACGGCGCGGGCAAGACCACCTCCTTCTACATGATCGTGGGACTGGTGGCGCTGGACGAGGGCGACATCGTGCTCGACGACAAGCACATCAGCGGCCTGGCCATTCACGAACGGGCACGCATGGGCCTGTCCTATCTGCCGCAGGAAGCTTCGGTGTTCCGCAAGCTGAATGTGCAGGAGAACATCCGCGCGGTACTGGAATTGCAGATCCAGGACGGCAAGCCACTTGGCAAGGCCGAACTCGAGCGCCGGCTGGACACGCTGCTCGATGACCTCCAGATTGCCCACCTGCGCGACAATCCGGCGCTTTCGCTGTCAGGCGGCGAACGCCGCCGCGTGGAAATCGCCCGCGCCCTGGCCTCGGCGCCCCGCTTCATCGCCTACATCATCAGCGAAGGCGCCGTGCTGGCCTCGGGCCGGCCTGAAGACATCATCGCCAACGAGTCGGTGCGCAAGGTCTACCTGGGCGAGAATTTCCGCATGTAACGCGGCGCGCCACAGCAAGCGGCAGCTGCGGCGACCTTGTGCCCAAGGTGGCTCCGGTGTCGCCTTTTACCCTGCAACGATCACGGCGTCATCAGCGATAGCAATTTCCGTTCCACCGGCACGGAAGTTGGGCATAAAATAGGTCGCATGAAACCGTCGCTACAGCTCCGCCTCTCGCAGCATCTCGCGCTCACGCCGCAACTCCAGCAGTCGATCCGGCTGCTGCAACTGTCCACGCTCGAACTGCAGCAGGAAGTGGAACAGGCGCTGACCGAGAACCCTTTGCTCGAACGCGAGAACGACTGGCTCGACAGCCCGTTGCGCGTTGCCGCCGACGGCTCGGTCAACATGCAGAGCGCTCCCGCGCCGGCGCCCGCCGACGGCCAGGGCACCAGCGAGAACCGCCCCGACGGCGCGCCCGAGGCCGAAGACAGCTATTCCGACAGCAACGAGGACTACGGCAACGACTGGAGCCTCGACGACTTCGCCCGCCGCCCGCAAGGCGACGACGACGAAAAGACCCCGATGCAGTTGCGCGACGCCGAACCCACGCTGCGCGAACATCTGATGGAACAGCTCGCGCCGCTGAAAATTTCGTTGCGCGACAAGGGGCTGGCCATCTTCCTGGTCGAGTCGCTGGACGACGACGGCTACCTGAGCGCCTCGCTCGAGGAAATCTGCAGCGAACTGCCGGATGAACTTGAATTCGAGGTCGACGAGATCCACGCCGTCCTTACCCTGCTGCAGAGCTTCGATCCGCCTGGTGTCGGCGCACGCAATGCGGCCGAATGCCTGGCGCTGCAATTGCGCCGCATCAAGCACCCGCAGCGCGACCTGGCGCTGACCATTGTCACCAATCACCTGGAACTGCTCGCGGTGCGCGACTACACGCGCCTGAAAAAAGCGCTGCAGGTGGACGAGCCGGAATTGAAGTCGGCGCATGAACTGATCCGCTCTCTGGCGCCTTATCCGGGCCATGCGTACAGCCGCCCCGAAGCCGACTTCGTCGTGCCCGATGTTTTTGTCCGTAAACTGAATGGCGGCTGGATCGCGCAGCTCAATCCGGATGTGATGCCGCGGCTACGTATCAACGACATGTACGCGCAGATATTGCGCGGTGCAAAAGGCGATGCGGGTGCTGCGGGACTGCAGCAAAAACTGCAGGAGGCACGCTGGTTGATCAAGAATATCCAGCAAAGGTTCGACACGATATTGCGCGTTGCACAAGCTATTGTCGAACGTCAAAAGAACTTCTTCACCCACGGTGAAATTGCGATGCGCCCCTTGGTTTTGCGGGAGATTGCCGATACACTGGGTTTACACGAGTCCACCATCTCTCGGGTGACTACCAATAAATACATGGCAACGCCGATGGGGACTTTCGAGCTGAAGTATTTCTTCGGCAGTCACGTATCCACAGAAACCGGCGGCGCGGCCTCGTCAACGGCAATTCGTGCGTTGATCAAGCAACTGATAGGAGCCGAAGACGCCAGGAATCCCTTGTCCGACAGCCGGATTGCCGAATTGCTCGGCGAGCAAGGCTTCGTAGTGGCACGACGCACCGTTGCCAAATACCGCGAGGCGCTCAAGATTCCGGCAGTTACTCTCCGCAAGACTTTGTAGCCGAGTTGCATCGCCTGCCTGGTGCAACTCTTTCAGAAGGAGAAACGCTATGAACTTCAAGATCAGTGGACACCACTTGGACATCACGCCCCCGCTGCGTGAGTACGTGGAAACGAAACTGGAGCGTATCGTCAGGCATTTTGATCAAGTCATTGGCGTAAGTGTGCTGCTCTCTGTCGACAATACAAAAGAAAAGGACCGGCGGCAGTACGCGGAAATCAATCTACATCTCAAGGGCAAGGACATCTTTGTCGAAGCGCATCATGAAGACCTGTATGCCGCTATCGACGCGCTCGTCGACAAGCTCGACCGGCAGGTGATTCGCCATAAGGATCGCGTGCAAAGCCACGACCGCGAAGCGGTCAAGTATCAGATGGCCGCATCGCAGATGCAGCAATGACCGTGCCTGGTGGCCCACAGACCGGGCCGCCGGTGTCACTCCCTTGAAACCGGAATCAAGCCGCGCCCATAGCGCGGCTTTTTCGTTCCTGGCGCTCATCCGGGACCACGCGGGGGATTCCGCAACGCATATGGACCGGTGTATGCTGTGCAATACATAGTTCTCAAGCTCAACGATTTTTCCGTGCACGCGGCACCGCTTCCGCGCATCGGGTATTGCAATGCACAAGGCGGGGGCGGGCCTGCTCTATAATGGCCAGACGCCCGACACCGGCAGGGGGACACCCGGTGAAACTTCGGACCTTGGTTTTTTCTTCTTTTTTGCCCGGCGCGATGCCTCCCGGCCCCGGGCCTGCTTACTAGAAAACCCTGCGCATTCCACATGAATCGTTTGGCTAAATTGCTGCCACCCGGCAACATCAACCTCGACGTCAGCGTCACCAGCAAGAAGCGCGTGTTCGAACAGGCCGGGCTCCTCTTCGAGAACAACCATGGCGTGGCGCGCGCTACCGTGACCGACAACCTGTTCGCCCGCGAATCGCTGGGGTCCACTGGTCTTGGCGCCGGGGTTGCCATTCCGCATGGCCGCATCAAGGGACTGAAGCAGCCACTTGCCGCCTTCATGCGCCTGGCCGAGCCGATCCCCTTCGAATCTCCCGACGGCAAGCCGGTAGCGCTGCTGATCTTCCTGCTGGTGCCCGAACAGGCCACCCAGCAACATCTGGAGATTCTCTCGGAGATCGCCCAGCTGCTGTCCGACCGCGAGATGCGCGAAGGACTGGCTACCCTGCCCACCCCCGATGACGTGCACCAGTTGCTGACGCAATGGCACCCCTGACCGGCCTCGGCGATCTTTACGCAGGCGAGCGGGGCAATTGTCCCCGCTGTCTGAAAGCTCGCTCCTGAAAGCACCCGCATGGAACTCACTGGCGTCACCTCGCAGTCGATCTTCGACGACAACGCAGCCGATATCAAACTCTCCTGGGTAGCCGGCCTGGAAGGCGCCGACCGGGCGTTCGATGTCGAATTCGCACGTGAAGCCACTTCCGCGGCCGATCTCGTCGGCCACTTGAACCTGATCCACCCGAACCGGATCCAGGTCCTGGGCAAGCCCGAGATCACGTATTACCAGCGTCTCGACGACGAGATGCGCAAGCGCCAGATGGGTGAGCTGATCCTGCTGGAACCGCCCTTCCTGGTGATTGCCGACGGCATGGAGCCACCGCCCGACCTGGAACTGCGCTGCACGCGTTCCTCCACGCCCTTGTTCACTACGCCGGTGTCCTCGGCGGCGGTGATCGATCACCTGCGCCTCTACCTGTCGCGCATTTCCGCGCCACGCGTGACCATGCACGGCGTATTCCTCGACATCCTCGGCATGGGCGTGCTGGTGATGGGTGAATCCGGCCTGGGCAAGAGTGAGCTCGGCCTGGAGCTGATTTCACGCGGACATGGGCTGGTGGCGGACGATGCCGTGGATTTTGTCCGGCTCGGACCCGATTTCATTGAAGGCCGCTGCCCGCCCCTGCTGCAAAACCTGCTTGAAGTGCGCGGCCTGGGCCTGCTCGACATCAAGACGATCTTTGGCGAGACCGCGGTGCGCCGGAAGATGAAGCTGAAACTGGTGGTGCAGCTGGTGCGCCGCAACGACGGCGAATTCGAACGCCTGCCGCTGGATTCCCAGTATCTGGATGTGCTCGGCCTGCCCATCCACATGGTCAAGATCCAGGTGGCGGCCGGCCGAAATCTCGCCGTGCTGGTCGAGGCCGCCGTCCGCAACACCATCCTGCGCCTGCGCGGCATCGACACGCTGCGCGATTTCATGGACCGCCAGCGCGCCGCGATGCAAGCCGATGTGGCATCGCGGGGCCAGGGCCGGCTACTCTAGGCAGCCAGCGCCGTGCCTGGGCTGTTTCAATTGATTGCATTCGTCCGCGCTTCCGTCGTCAACGCGTTTGGGGCACAGGCCGTTTTGTGCAGTAATGGACATTGAGCCCAGCCCGAGTTGCCGCGCCGACATGGCCAGCAGCCATGAAGTTTTCCACAGCCAGGAGAGCAAGCATGAAGAGAATGATCGCGATGTGCGTGCTGGTAGCCCCGCTTTTCGCCAGCGGCGCCTTCGCCCAGAATGCACCGGCCGCAGCAACCGCAACGCCCGCGGCACCCGCAACGTCCGCAAAACCGGCAGCACCGGCAGCACCGGCGGCGCCCGCGGCGACAAACTCCCAACAGGACAAGATGAAGGCCTGCAAYACGCAGGCCRCCGGCAAGAAGGGCGACGAGCGCAAGGMSTTCATGAGCGACTGCCTCTCCAACAAACCCGCCGCCGCTCCCGCCAAGAACAGCCAGCAGGAAAAGATGACGGCGTGCAACAAGGACGCTACCGGCAAGAAGGGCGACGAGCGCAAAGCCTTCATGAGCGAGTGCCTCTCCAAGTAAGCCCCCGCGTCACTTAGCATGCGGACATGCGAAAATGGCGAACCCTTCGGTTCGCCATTTTTGTTGGCGCCTCGCCGTCATGACGGCGTCATCACCTGATGTTATGCTTGTCGTGCTATGCGCATCATACTTATCACCGGAATCTCCGGCTCCGGCAAATCCGTTGCCTTGAACGTACTGGAAGACGCAGGTTACTACTGCGTTGACAACCTGCCGGCTCAGTTTATTCCGGCGCTGGCCCAGTATCTCGCAAGCCAGGGTTACACCCATCTTGGCGTCGCTACCGACATCCGCAGCCGCGAATCGCTGGACGAATTGCCCGGCACGCTGCGCAACCTCGCCTCCGAACACCAGGTCCGGGTGGTTTTCCTGACCGCCAATACGGATGCGCTGGTGCAGCGATACTCGGAAACGCGGCGGCGCCACCCGCTGTCGATGCGTATCGACAAGGCGACCCTCTCGGCCAATGCCGAACCTGCGGGCGTTGCAGACAATGCGCTCGATGCGCCATACAACGACACGTCCCTGATCGAAGCCATCGAGATGGAGCGCGAGCTGCTCAGCCCGCTGGCGGAGGCCGCGCACCGTATCGACACCAGCAACGTGCGCACCAATACGCTGCGCGCGTGGATCAAGGAATTCGTGCGCGGCGATGACCTGAAACTCACCTTGCTGTTCGAATCGTTTGGCTTCAAGCACGGCGTGCCCAGCGATGCCGACCTGGTGTTCGATGTCCGCTCGCTGCCCAACCCCTACTACGACCTGGCCCTGCGCCCGCTGACCGGACGCGACGAGCCCGTGATCGACTTCCTGCAGAGCCAGCCGATGGTGCTGGCCATGGCCGATGACATCCGCGCCTACGTGGAAAAGTGGCTGCCAAGTTTCATCGCGGACAATCGCAGCTACCTGACCGTCGCCATTGGCTGCACGGGCGGCCAGCACCGCTCCGTGTACATCGCTGAAAGACTTGCCAACTATTTTCGCGCCCATGGTAATGTGCTGGTGAGACACCGCGAGCTCGCACCCGGCGGCTGAAGGCCGCAGCTGCAGGTTTCGCGGCCAGGCTCGGCAATTCCCGCCCGAAACTCTGCTGGCTCAGCATGTCCTCACACGCCACGCCCGGCTCATCCGCTTCGACCACCGCTTCGTCCGGTACATCGTCGGTACCGCCTGCGCTGGATGGCCTGCCGCTGTTTCCGCTGCACACCGTACTCTTTCCGGATGGCCTGCTGCCGCTGCGCGTTTTTGAAGCACGCTATGTGGATATGGTGCGCGCTTGCATGCGCGATCACACACCTTTCGGCGTCTGCCTGATCGCCAGCGGCAACGAGGTCGCCCGCCCCAATGAACCCACCATGCCCGAGACCATCGGCTGCCTGGCGGATATCGTCGACTGCAATATGGAGCAGCTTGGCGTGCTGCTGATCAGTGCGCGCGGGCGCCAGCGCTTCCGGCTGATAGGCCACAGTGTGCGCGCCGATGGTTTGCTGGTGGGTCAGGCGGAATTGCTGCCGCCCGACATCAWCGACTGCAAGCTTGAACTGCTGGGCGAATGCCTTGCTGTGCTGCGCCGTATCGTCGCCTCGCTCCACGCGGAGCATCCGGGCAAGCTTCCGTTTGCAGAGCCGTTCCTGTGGGATGACCCGAGCTGGGTGGCCAATCGGCTATGCGAGTTGCTGCCCGTGCCGCTCAAGGCCAAGCAGATGCTGATGGCGCTGCCGGACGCGGGGATGCGGATCGAGATCGTGCACAAGTACATGCGTCAACACCATATTCTCTGAGCCTCCCACGCGGCAAAGGGCTTTAGCTTTAGAACAATCCCCCCAGCGCCTGTGCTTCGAGCAGCTTGCGCACCGGTGCCGGTGTGCCCACCGCATCGAGATCGTCCAGCGAGAGCCAGCGTAGCGGAGTGCCATCGGCTGCGTCGTGGGCGCTCAGGCCGGTGACGTCCACGCGGATGGCGCGGATCAGCAGGCGGAAGTGGGTGAAGACGTGGGTGAGTTCGCCGACCATGCTGGCGGTGCCGGGCGTGCCGAAATCGCGGGCGCGTTCGCGGGCGGCGTCTTCGGCCAGTTCGGCATCGAAGGGCACGGTATCCACCGGCATTTCAGGCAGGCTCCAGAGGCCGCCCCAGATGCCGCTGTCGGGTCGCAACGCCAGCAGGACTTCACGGCCGCGCCGGACCAGCAGCATGACGGTGCTGCGCTCGGGAATGGCGGCACGCGGTTTCGGCGTGGGCAGCGCGGCGGTCAGGCCGTCCCGGCGCGCCACGCAGTCGCTGGCCAGCGGGCACGACGCCGCGGCAGCAAGGCAGGCCGGCTTGCCGCGCGAACAGACGGTGGCGCCGAGATCCATTACGCCCTGGGTATAGGACACCATGTCCTCGGCCTGTCCAGGCCCCTTCGGGGGCAACACCTCCTCCGCGATTTGCCACATGCGGTTCTCCACCGCCTTGACGCCCGGATGGCCGTGGATGCCGAAGAACCTAGCGAAGACGCGCTTGACATTGCCGTCCAGGATGGGGGATCGCACGCCAACACTGAAGGCGGCCACGGCCGCCGCGGTCGAGCGGCCGATGCCGGGCAGCGTCACCAGCACCTCGGGATCGGTAGGAAACACGCCGCCGTGCTCGCTCATCACGCTCTTGGCGCAGCGGTGCAGGTTGCGCGCGCGCGAGTAATAGCCAAGCCCTGCCCAGAGCGCCATCACCTCGTCCGCGCTAGCCTCCGCCAGAGCGGCAACGGTAGGCAGGCGGCCGACGAAACGCTGGAAATACTCGATCACCGCGCTGACCTGGGTCTGCTGCAGCATGATCTCCGACAACCAGATCCGGTAAGGGTCGCGGGTGTTCTGCCACGGCAAGTCATGGCGCCCGTGCAGGCGCTGCCAATCCACCACGCGCGTGGCGAAATCGGCGGGAACGGCGGGAACGGCGGGAACGGCGGCCAGGGAAAGATCGGTGGAAGAAACGGCGGGAGTAGCGGCTGGCTTGCGGGGCATCGGGAACGTGACGGAAAAGGCGGCAGCGCCGGAAGCGGCGGCGCGTCATGATACCGCCTTGCCGCCTCCGGCACCGCGCGCCAGCCGTGCTTCAGGCGGCGACGGCCCTGAGCTGGCCGTCTTCGGCGTCAGGCCGCAGGATCTGCCGGGAGAAGGATTCGATGCGTCCGCTGCGCTCGTCCAGCCCGTTCAGCACTTCCTCCAGCTGCGCGATGCGGCTTTCCAGCGTGTCGGTCGCCTCGTGGATGCGCTCGATCGAGTCGACCCGGCGACGCAGTTGCTTCTGATGCTCGCGTACCTGCGCCTCCAGCGGCGTCATCACTGACTTGAGCCAGATCTCGATATCGCGGTTGAGATCGCGAAAGGTTTCCAGCACGCGGCTTGCAACAGTGGAGAACGCGCTTTGCACCAGTTGCGGACGCGAGCGGGTCAGCATGCTCATGGCGCCGAAGTGCGTCTGGGCCAGTGCCAGCGTCTGCTGCAGTTCGCTCACGTAGCGCGCGGTGACAAACTGGATCGGCGCCGGCAACGTGAAGCCGTGCTCGGCATTGAAGCGGCGGTACATGCTGTCGGTGAGCTGGTGTAGCTGGACGATCTTCTGGTCAGCCTCGCTGACCAGTTCGCCTAGCCGGGCGAACAGCCCGTCCATGTCCTCGCGCATGCCGCGCGAGAAGAAGCGCTCCTTCATCTGCTCGCGGCGCTCGCGCATGGTGCGGCGCACGTCGCGCAGTTGCAGGCTCTTGATGATATCGGCGCTGTGACGTCCGAACACAAGACGCAGCGCCTGGAACTTGGCGATGCTCTGCTCGAACTCTTCCTTTTCGGACTGCACACGCATCAGCATGTGCTTGACCATCGCGTGGTTCTTGCCGCGCAGGCCGCGCAACTCGAACAACTGCTCGACGATGCTGCGGCGGCGGCTCTGCAGCAGTTGCTGCGCGCCACGCGTCATTTCCTCCACCGAGCGCTGTACCTGGTCGGCGACGATCTCACGCCGCTGTGGAATCAGTTGATCCGACAGAACATGTTCGAATTGCGGCAGGCCGCTGCGCGCCAGCAAGTCGTCATCGTGCGTGACCTTGGCCACCAGGCCCTTCTGCGCCGACACCGGATAGACGCGCGACTCGTCGATCCCCAGCACCTGGGCGCTGTTGGTGACCTGGCGCGTAATCTCGGCCGCGGTCTCGGCCGGCGACTTGAGCGGGTCCCACAGACCGTCGATCTTGTTCAGCACCGCCAGGCAGCCCTTGCGGTGGCCCGCGCTAACATGGCTGCGCCAGAGATCCAGGTCGCTCTTGGTCACGCCGGCATCGGCGGCGAGCATAAACACCACGACATGCGCCTCCGGAATCAGGCGCAATGTCAGTTCCGGCTCGGTGCCGATCGCGTTGAGACCCGGTGTGTCAAGGATTACCAGACCCTGGCGCAGCAGCGGATGCGGGAAATTGATAACTGCATGGCGCCAGCGGGAAATCTCCACCATGCCGTCGGCATCGAGCGCGTAGGCGGCGTCGGGATCGTTCTCGTTATACAAGCCGAGCGATTCCGCCATCTCCCGGGTGACGCGGTTGGTCTCGATCACGTGCCGGAACGCATCGAGCATCCCATCCGGCGACGAGGGATCGAGCGGCACGGTATGCCAGTGCGCGTCGACGTCGAGGAAATCAGCAGTGGAGGCTTCCTGCAGGCGCGTCTCGATCGGCAGCAGGCGGATGCACGGCGCCTCGGCCTCGTCGTAGCGCAGCTCGGTCGGGCACATCGTGGTGCGCCCGGCGGATGACGGCAGGATGCGCCGGCCATAGTCTGCAAAGAAAATGGCGTTGATCAGTTCGCTCTTGCCCCGCGAGAACTCCGCGATGAAGGCTACCTTGAGCCGGTCGCTCTTGAGCACGCCCTGGATGCGCTGGACGCGTTCGTCGGCCTGGGCGTCGTAGAGATCGTGCTGCTGCAGCCAGGAGCGGAATTCGGCCAGGGAATTGAGCACCCCGGTTCTCCAGGCGCCGTATTGTTCGAATTGAAGGGCGAGGGTTGTCATTGGCACTGGGATCGGCTTGGCGAAAAGCCCCCGCGACGGCGCTGCAGGCCTGGCGTCTTGATGTCCGATAGCCTGCACCCGGGCGGTGACATGGTGTCTTTGTAACACTTTTTTACTTTGTTGAAGATACAGGTTTCCGGGGGATTTTTGTGAAATTCGAGTCGCCTGCGGGCCTCGCTGTTGCGCCGGCCCATCGGCCCGGTGCAACAGCATCGGGAAGTTACTCAATAAACACTTCGGTGCGGCGTCGGCCTTGAGGAGGGCGGCGCGGTTTCAGCGCTGGCAGGTAGGGCAATAGAAAGTCGAGCGCTGTCCCTGGACGATCTGCCGGATAGTGGTGCCGCAGACCCGGCAGGGATGCCCGGCACGGTCATACACGGCGCAATCCAGCTGGAAGTAGCCGCTGCTGCCATCGCTGCCGACGAAGTCGCGCAGCGTGCTGCCGCCGCGCTCGATGGCACGGGCCAGCGTGTCCCGCACCGCGACGGCAAGGCGTTCACAGCGCGCCAGGGAGAGCCGGCCAGCCGGCGTGGTGGGACGGATGCCGGCGGCAAACAGGCTCTCCGACGCATAGATATTGCCTACGCCCACCACGATGTCTCCCGCCAGGAGCACCGTCTTGATGGCTGCGCTGCGCCCGCGCCCGAGGCGGTACAGCCAGGCTCCGTCGAAGCGCGGATCGAAAGGCTCGACGCCAAGGTTGCGCAGCAGCGGATGTGTTGGCAACTGCGACTCTTCGAGCGGGCTCCAGAGCACAGCGCCAAAGCGGCGCGGGTCGCGAAAACGAAGCACCAGGCTGGTGCCGGTATCGGCGTGCGTGTCGGCGGGGTCCGCGAGGATCAGGTCGAGGTGATCGTGACTGCCCGCCGGCGGCGCTTGCGGCAGCACCCGCAAGGTACCCGTCATGCCGAGGTGGATCAGCAGCCAGCCCCGGTCATCTACTGGCGGCAGGCAAGGAGAGCCATCCGGAAAAAGGCTGGCCGCAGCCTGGCGCACACACTCCAGCAGCAGGTATTTGCCGCGCCGTTCGATGCGAGCGATCACCCGGCCGGTCAGTTGTGACTCGATATCCGGTTCAACCGGCCAGCGCAGGCCGCGATGGCGCACCACCACGTCGGCTATGCGCCGCCCCACCACGTGCGGCAGCAAGCCGCGGCGGGTCACTTCGACCTCCGGCAACTCTGGCATCGAACCTCTCCCTTTTGTGCCACTCCAACCGCCAGAGACCCAGTCATACTGGTGCCATGCGGATCAGCAAGGCATTGTAGCGGCAGGCTACAATGCCTTTAACATTCCCATCGCATTGAGTGCTGGAGCACCCACCCACATGTCGGACCGCCTGGACCGTACCCCGATGACCATCGCTCAAATTCTTCCTACCCGGCGCTCTACCCGGCGGCCGCTGCGTCACAGGCTCGCAGCCACGGCTGCGGCCGCGCTTGCGGTCTGCGCCATGGCGCCGCTTGCCAGCCATGCCGCGCCCCCGGAGGGCAGGCCCGCGATGAAGGTGGCGGCGGAAGCCATCACGCCAGTCCGCTCGAACCCGTTGCCGCCGAAGATGCCGCTGCCGGCGGTGCCGCTGAGCGCCGACATCCTGTACCGGGTCCTGGCGGCGGAAATCTCGGCCCAGCGCGGCGTGGTCGGTCCGGCTTACCAGACTTACCTGGAACTGGCCCGCAATACGCGCGACCCGCGCTTTGCCCAGCGCGCCACCGAGATCGCCTTCAATGCACGTAGCGCGCAGCAAGCGCTCGACGCTGCGCGCCTGTGGACCGAACTCGCGCCCACATCGGCTGGTGCGCGGCAAGTCCTTTCCACCCTGCTGGTCCTGAGCGGCCGCTGGGACGAAGCCGAACCCTTGCTGGCCCTGCAGCTCAATGGCGTGCCGCCAAGCCACCGGCCGGAGGCGATCCTGCAGATGCAGCAGCAGCTTTCGCGAACCAGCGATCCCGCCGGTGCCGCCGCCCTGCTGCAGCGCCTGACAGCGAGCGACGCCCGCTCTGCCGAAACCCACCTTGCCCTGGCCCGCGCCAAGGAAGCCGCCAACGACATTCCCGGCGCCCTGGCCGAACTCGACGAAGCCCAGCGCATCCGCCCCGACTATGAAGCCGCCGCGCTGATGGCGGCCGAATTGCGCGCCGACAGCGCACCGGACGAGGCCATCGCCGGCCTGAAGTCGTTCGTCGGCAAGGCCCCTGCTTCGGTCAACGGCCATATCACGCTGGCGCGCCTGTACTTGCAGCAGAACGACCTGCAAGCCGCCCGCGCCGAGTTCGAGACCCTGCGCAAGATAGCGCCCAAGGACCCGCGCGTGCCGCTCGCCCTTGGCCTGACCAGCCTGCAGTCCAAACGCTATGACGAAGCTGAGCAGTACCTGAAAGAGTATCTGCAACTGGCCGAGCAGGTGCCGGCCGCCAGCCCCGATATCGCCTACCAGTACCTGGCGCAGATCGCCGAGGAAAAGAAGGACTACCCCGCCGCCGTTGCGTGGCTCGACCGCATCGACGACAGCCGCCTGGCGCCCGCGGCCGCCGTCAAGCGCGCCCAGCTGCTTGGGCGCATGGGCAAGCTCGACGACGCACAGGCCGTGTTCAACGATATGCTGGCCGATGCCGAGGATATCGCCGAGCCCGACCAGCGCGCGCAGCGCATGACCGCGATCCGGCAGGCCGAGGTTGGCATGCTGATCGATGCCAAAGCCTACGRCCGCGCCCGCAAGGTGCTGGAGGAGCGCGTCGCTGCCGAGCCCGACAATTCGGACTGGGTCTACGAGCTGGCCATGCTCGACGAGCGCGAGAAGCGCTACGACAGCATGGAAAAGCGGCTGCGCCGGGTGATCGCGATGCAGCCCGACGCAAAGCAGGGCTACAACGCGCTCGGCTACTCCCTTGCGGACCGTAACGTGCGCCTGCCGGAAGCCCTCCAGTTGCTGGAGAAGGCCTCCGCGCTGGGACCGGACGATCCTTACATCATGGATAGCCTGGCCTGGGTCAAATTCCGCCTGGGCCAGTTGCAGCCAGCTGCCGAACTGCTCCGGAACGCCTACGCCAAGGCGCCCGAAGCGGAAATCGGTGCCCACCTGGGCGAGGTGCTGTGGCAACTCGGCCAGCAGGATGAAGCACGCAAGACCTGGAACGAAGCCGCCAAGATCGAGCCGGACAACGTCATCCTAATCGACACGCTGCGGCGCTATAACGTGCCGCTCTCCGCGCTCAAGTAATCTCCCGATTCATCCGACAGCCCGCAAACCTCCGCCGGGCCGGACGCCCGGCGCCCGGCTGCGCCGGTGCGGGCGCAAGACTACATGCATAAATCCCGACGCCTAGCCCTGCTCTGCCTGAGCGCCCCCGTCTGGCTTGCCGCCTGCGCCAGCATCACGCCAACGCGGCAGTTCGACGCCGGCGAGACCGCCAGGGCGCGCGACCTCAGCGGACGCTTCGCCGCCAACTACGTGCGCTACGGCCGCGAGGAAGGCGTACAGGGCAGCTTTCAATGGCACGAGCAAGGCCGCAACGTGCGGCTGGACCTGATCTCGCCGCTGGGGCAGACCCTTGCCGTGGTCACGTCCACCCCTTCCGGCGCGACGCTCGACCTCCCCAACCAGCCCCCGCGCAATGCGCCTGAGGTGGATACCCTGCTGGAAGAGGCGCTTGGCTTCTCGCTGCCGGTGGCCGGCATGCGCGACTGGCTGCACGCGCGCCCCGCGCCGGGCAGCCCGGCGCGCACCACCCGCGACGATAGCGGGCGGCTGGCCACCCTGGCGCAGAACGGCTGGACAGTACGCTATGTGTCGTGGCAGGAAACCCCTGCCGCGGCAACCGCAGCCACGGCGCTGCCGCGCCGTATCGACCTGGCACGCGATGGCGACGGCAGCCCGCTCTCCGTGCGCCTTGTGATCGATCCGGAGCAAGCGCAATGAATACTGCCCGTACCCTGCCCCCCGCTGAACTGCGCGGCTGCCCCGCTCCCGCCAAGCTGAATCTCTTCCTGCACGTGACCGGGCGTCGTGACGATGGCTATCACATGTTGCAGACGGTGTTCCAACTGGTGGACTGGAGCGATACGCTGGACTTCCGCCGCCGCGAAGATGGCCGCATCGAGCGCACCACCGAGGTAGCCGGCGTCCCGGCCGAGACCGACCTGATCGTGCGCGCCGCACGGGCGCTGCAGCAGGCCAGCGGAACCCGCTTTGGCGCCGACATCGCCATCGCCAAGCGGCTGCCGATGGGTGGCGGCATTGGCGGCGGCTCTTCGGATGCGGCCACCACGCTGCTGGCCCTGAACCACCTGTGGGGGCTGCACCTGGACCGCGATGAACTCAAGCGCATCGGCCTCGCGCTGGGCGCGGACGTGCCGTTCTTCCTGCATGGGGAAAACGCCTTCGCCGAGGGTGTTGGCGAGGAACTGACGACGGTCGCGTTGCCCGAAAGCTGGTTCGTGATCATCCACCCGCGCCAGCATGTTCCTACCGTTGCAATTTTTTCGGACGAGCGCTTGACAAGGGATACGCCCATCAGCATAATAGCGGACTTCACTGGATGCACAAACAAGTTCGGTTTCGGTCGCAACGACCTGGAAGCGATAGCAACAGTGAAGTTCGGCGAAGTTGCCCGAGCCCTTGAATGGCTGAGACAATACAGTCCCCATGCAAGGATGACCGGTTCCGGAGCCTGCGTGTTTGCGCGATTCAACGATTCGCAAACGGCGCAGCAGGTACTAGACCGGTTGCCTCCCGAATGGGATGGCAGGTGTGCGAAGAGTTTATCGCACCACCCGCTCGCAACGCTCGCATAAATAGTTTTTCGTTCGGCGTCGCAGGCAGTTGAATGTGACGATGGACGTGCCCGGTTGTGTAGGGGAGTCGCCAAGTTGGTCAAGGCACCGGATTTTGATTCCGGCATTCGAAGGTTCGAATCCTTCTTCCCCTGCCATTACATTCCTATAGTGTCCTTATGGACCCGCACGACAAAGCTGCCGGCACTAGCCGGCAGCAATCTTTCCCCCCTCCAGCAGCAAGACAGGTGCACCGAATGAGCAGCGAAGGCTTGATGGTTTTTACCGGCAACGCCAACCCCAAACTCGCGGAGGCTGTCGTGCAGCACCTCGGCATCCCGCTCGGGAAAGCCCAGGTCGGCCGGTTCTCCGACGGCGAAGTCCAAGTTGAAATCCAGGAAAATGTTCGCGGCAAGCACGTTATCGTGCTGCAGTCCACCTGCGCGCCGACCAACGACAACCTGATGGAACTGATGGTGATGGTCGATGCGCTCAAGCGCGCCTCGGCACGCAGCATCACTGCCGCCATGCCCTATTTCGGCTATGCCCGCCAGGACCGCCGCCCGCGTTCGGCGCGCGTCGCGATCTCGGCCAAGGTGGTAGCCAATATGCTGGAAGTCGCCGGCGTCGAGCGCGTCCTGACCATGGACCTGCACGCCGACCAGATCCAGGGCTTCTTCGATATCCCGGTTGATAACATCTACGCCTCCCCGGTTCTGCTGGGCGACCTGCGCGAGAAAAACTACGGCAATCTGCTGGTGGTCTCGCCCGACGTCGGCGGCGTGGTGCGCGCCCGTGCGCTGGCCAAGCAGCTGAACTGCGACCTGGCCATCATCGACAAGCGTCGTCCCAAGGCCAATGTGGCTGAAGTGATGAACATCATCGGTGAAGTCGACGGCCGCAACTGCGTGATCATGGATGACATGATCGACACCGGCGGCACGCTGTGCAAGGCCGCCCAGGTCCTTAAGGAGCGCGGCGCGCTGAAGGTGTTCGCYTACTGTACCCATCCGGTGCTGTCCGGCGGCGCGGCTGCCCGTATCGCCGACTCCGAACTGGATGAAGTGGTGGTGTGCGACACCATTCCGCTGCGCGACGATGCGATCCAGTCCGGCAAGATTCGCCAACTGTCGACCGCATCGCTGCTGGCGGAGACTTTCACCCGGATCGTCAAGGGCGACTCGATCATGTCGCTGTTTGCCGATTCCTGATAGAATTCAACGCTTTACCGCGTTTGCGGCCGTTTTTCGGGGACACCCCGGTTACGGTGCAGGCGCGATTCATCGGGCTGTCTGGTCGCGGACAGCCCTCTTACATTTGGAGTCATCATGAAAGTAGTAGCCTTCGAGCGTAGCGTACAGGGAACGGGTGCGAGCCGCCGCCTGCGCAACGCCGGCAAGACCCCCGGCATCATCTATGGCGGCGCAGCCGAGCCCAAGATGATCGAACTGGATCACAACGCGCTGTTCCATGCGCTGAAGAAAGAAGCATTCCACTCGTCGATTCTCGACCTCGAAGTGGAAGGCAAGGCTGAAAAGGCCCTGCTGCGCGCTTTCCAGATGCACCCGTTCAAGCCGCTGGTCCTGCACGTCGACTTCCAGCGCGTGTCGGCCACCGACAAGATCCACGTCAAGGTGCCGCTGCACTTCATGAACCAGGAAAACGCCCCGGGCGTGAAGCTGGGCCATGGCATCGTCAACCACATCCTGAACGAACTGGAAGTGTCGTGCCTGCCGGCCGACCTGCCTGAGTTCATCGAAGTGGACCTGGGTAACGCGGAACTGGGCCAGACCCTGCACCTGTCCGACGTGAAGCTGCCGAAGGGCGTGAGCGCCATCACCCACGGCGACGAAAACCCTGCTATCGCCAGCATCTCGCTGCCGGCCGGCGGCGTTGCTGCAGCCGAAGAAACGCCTGCTGCCTGAGTACCCTGAACGCGGCCTTCGGGACGTGCAACAGGACGGCTCTCGCAGCCGCAAGAAAAAACCGCCGGCGCGTCCGGCGGTTTTTTTTCGTGCGCCCAATCGAGTATCCTTGGCCCCTGGCAGCCCCTGCGCGATGCGAAGCGAGCCGTGAATGTTTGCCCATCCCGTATGGGGCGCCTTCTTTGCCTACGTTCTTGGCGTGACAAGAAAGTAGGTCGCCGCCCCGCAGGGGTGGTGAAACTGCCTTTGATTTTAGGCTTTTAGGCCTATGACACTGCAGTTAAGCAGTCGCAGTCAGATCCGCCTGAGTCCTCCCAACCAAGCAGTCCAACCCATGATCAAACTCATCGTCGGTCTCGGCAACCCCGGGGCGGAATACGAAGCCACCCGCCACAACGCCGGCTTCTGGCTGGTCGACCAACTGGCCCGCATGGGCGGCGCCACCCTGCGCGTTGAAGGCCGCTTCCACGGCCTGGCCGCGCGCGCGCGGCTATGGGACCAGGACATCTGGCTACTCAAGCCGTCCACGTTCATGAACCGCTCCGGCCAGTCAGTGGTATCGCTGGCGCGTTTCTACAAGATCCTGCCTGACGAAATCCTGGTAGCCCACGACGAAATGGACATGCCGCCCGGTACCGTCAAGCTCAAGCGCGGCGGCGGCGCCGGCGGCCACAACGGACTCAAGGACATTGCCGCGCACCTGACAACGCAGGACTACTGGCGCCTGCGCATCGGCGTGGGCCATCCGCGCAACTCGGCAAGCGGTGGCGGCGAGCGGGAGGATGTGATCAATTATGTATTGAAGCCGCCGCGCCGCGAGGAGCAGCAGGCCATCGACGAAGCCATCGACCGTAGCCTGGCGCCGCTGGCGCTGCTGGCCAGGGGCGAAAACGAACGCGCCATGCTGGAGTTGCACACCACCCGCTGAAGGCGCTTCGCAAGCAGCAAACCGCAGGCGGACCAATAAAAAAGCCCCGTCACCTCTCGGTGACGGGGCTTTTTTGTGCCGCAGGGCGCAATGCCCGCGTCAAGCCACCCGCTTGGCCGCCGTCAGCAGACGATAGCGCTGCATCAAGGTATCGCGCGTCTCGACCCGGTTGGGGTCGTTCGGGATGCAAGCCACCGGGCAAACCTGCTGGCATTGCGGCTCATCGAAGTGTCCGACGCATTCCGTGCATTTGTTGGGGTCGATCTCATAGATCTCGGGCCCCATCGAAATAGCTTCGTTTGGGCACTCGGGCTCACAAACGTCGCAGTTGATGCAGTCGTCGGTGATCATCAGTGCCATGGTGTTTCCTTTAAGCCAGACATGCCCGCGCCCGACTGGCCGCGGCCGACATGTCCCGAAGCTCTATTTTATTCCGGTTTGGCAATCTTCTCCTGAAGCCAGCGCTCGACCGACGGGAATACGAACTTGCTGACATCGCCGCCCAGCACCGCGATCTCGCGCACGAACGTGCCCGAGATGAACTGGTATTGGTCCGAGGGCGTCAGGAACATGGTTTCCACGTCCGGCAGCAGGTAGCGGTTCATGCCCGCCATCTGGAACTCATACTCGAAATCGGAGACGGCACGCAAACCCCGCACGATCACCCGCGCATTGTTCTTGCGCACGAAATCCTTGAGCAGGCCGGAGAAACCTTCGACTCGCACATTGGGATAGTGTCCCAGGACTTCGCGAGCGATGCCTATGCGCTCTTCCAGCGAAAAGAATGGGCGCTTGTTGGGGCTATACGCCACGCCGACCACGAGTTCATCGAAGATATTGGACGCTCTGCGCACCAGATCCTCGTGGCCCCGGGTCATTGGGTCGAAAGTGCCGGGATAGACCGCGACGACCATGCTTCCTCCTTATTCTGCCCGCTGCCGGTCCTGGACCGATCGACCCCGCCCGCTATGGTTGAGGGCTGGGGCCAAGGCTGCGTGACGAGCGTTGGCAACAGCGGCGTAGTGTAACTCTAAACGCGGTACTTGGAAGCCATTGCAACACGCTTTCGCGGCAGTGCCGCATCTAGCGTGCGATGGCCGGTCATGCCGCGTCCGCGCCCCCGAATCGATTATTCCTGTGCTGCAGCAAATGGAAATGCACCGCGCCCGCGCGGGCATGCCGCACGATCTCCAGCGCCGCCGGCACTGGGGCATCCGGGCCGGTCAACGCACGATCGGTTTCCACATAGACGGCACCGCCCGGCCGCGACAGCCGTGCCGCATGCTCCAGCGCAGGGCCCAGCCAATCCTCGGCAAACGGCGGATCGAGAAAAACCACGTCGAAGCTCGCTGACGGCATCTGCGCCGCCGTAGCAAATGCATCACCCTGCACAACCCGGATCTGCTGGGCGTCGAGGCGATACTGGTTGTCGCGCAATTGCTTGGCCACGCGCGGGTTGGCCTCCACCATTGTGACCTGCCGCGCACCGCGCGAAGCGGCTTCGAAGCCAAGTGCCCCAGAACCCGCAAACAGGTCGAGGCAGGCCAGCCCCGACATGTCCTGGCCGAGCCAGTTAAACAGAGTTTCACGCACGCGGTCGGGCGTGGGACGCAGCCCTTCGGCGTGGAGTACGGGCAGCGGCGTGCGCTTCCACTTGCCGCCGATGATGCGGACCTGCGCGGGTGCCTGCCGCGGCGAGGGGGAAGAGTTTCGCCCGCTGGCAGCGGGCGAGGGAGATCGGGTACGCGAATTCATGCCGTGATTGTAGAGCCTGCGGGTCAGATCGCGCGAGCGCCAGGGACCGAAGCGCCCGCACCACTCACGCCCTCATTCCGGCCCGCCCACGATCACAGTCGCCATGGCGTCGGGACGCACGTGACGCTGGAAGGCTTCCTTGACCTGGGCTCGCGTGATCTTGCCGATCTGCCTGGTCCAGGTATCGAGGTAGTCCAGCGGCAACCTGTACCAGCCGATATTGGCCACATTGGTCAGCAGCTTGCGGTTGCTGTCGATGCGCAGCGGGAAGCCATTGATGAGATTGTCCTTGGCGGCCTTCAGTTCGGCGTCGGTGGGGCCTTCCGCCACGTATTGCGCCAGCACCTTGCGCACCAGGGCCAATGCCTCGTTGGTCTGCGCCTTCTTGGTTTGCAGGCCGATGCCGAAGGGCCCTGCCTGCTTGGCCGGGGCGAAGTAGCTGTCGACACCATAGGTCAGGCCGCGCTTCTCCCGTACCTCATCGGTCAGGCGCGAGCTGAACCCACCGCCGCCGAGGACGTAGTTGCCTACCAGCAGGGCGAAGTAATCGGGATCGCCACGCGCGATGGCGGGCTGGCCAATCGCCACGGTGGCCTGTTGCGCCGGATGCGGCACTCGCTGCTCGCTAGCCGGGATCGTTGGCTGCACGGGCGGCATCGCAGGCGGCGTGGCTCCCGCGGGCAGGCCGCGGGTTAGCTGCTCGGCGATGGTCTCGGCCTGCTTGCGGTCGATGGCGCCGATCAGCGTCACGACAGCACGCGATGGCGCGTAATTGTCCCGCCAGAAACGCTCGATATCGGCCCGTGTGATCGATTCGACCGACGCCGCGGTCGGCGAAACGCCATACGGATGGGCGGGATAGATCGCCTTCGACACCATCTTGTCGGCAATCACCCCCGGCTTGGTGTCAGCCTCGCGGATCGCCGTGATCAGGCGTTGCTTCTCGCGCGCCACCACGGTGTCCGGGTAGGCCGGGGCCTTGATCAACTGACCAGCCAGCGCAAGCGACTGGCTGAGCTCCGGCTCGGAGGTCAGCGTGCGCAGGCCGATACCGCCCCGATCGCTGCTGGCGGCACCGCCGAAATCGGCGCCCGTGTCGGCGAAGGCGTCGGCAACCTGCGCTTCGTTGCGCGCTGGCTGGCCGTCCTGCGCGGCGGCGCCCTTGTCGAGCAGGGCTGACGCGAGCGTGGCAAGGCCGGCCTTGCCCGGCGGGTCATAGCGGCTGCCGGCGTCGAAATCGATATTGACGTCGAGCATGGGGATGGACGGGCTGCGCACGAAATACACGCGGGCGCCGGTAGAGGTGGTCCATTGTTCGATCGGGATGGCAGCCAGCGCGGCCTGCGAAGCGATCAGGGCAAGCGCGCCGAAGGCAGCGCCTGCGATACGGCGCAGCACGCGCGGCGACGGGATCGTCGGGGCAAAGAGAGACATCGTCGGTCCTCTGAAAGGCTTTAGCGGAGCGAGCCGGCGTCAACCGGTGCCTTTGGCTTGTTCGGGTCGATGGGTTGCGGCAGCAGGGTCGCCACGGTCAGGTTATCGTCGTTGAAGTACTTGCCGGCCACCGCTTGCACCTGCGCAGGCGTGACTTCCTTGACCTTCTCCAGCATGCGGTCGAGCTTGCGCCAGGAAATGCCTGAAATCTCGGCCACGCCGATTTCCATGCCCTGGCCGAACACCGAGTCGCGCTTGTAGATCTGCGCCGCCACGACCTGCGCCTTGACGCGCTTGAGTTCTTCAGGCGAAACCCCTTCGCGGGCGATGCGGGCGATCTCGTCGCGCAGCGCGCGCTCGATCTCCTCGGTGGTGTGGCCATTGGCCGGCGTGCCATCGAGCACCATGATGGACTCGCCGCGATTGATGCTGTCGTAGCCCACGTTGACGTCGTCGGCAATGCGGCGCTCGCGCACCAGGTCTCGCGTCAGGCGGGCATTGTCGTAGCCGTTCAGCACGGCCGACAGGACCTCCAGCGCGTAGGGATCGACGTCCTTCTCGACATCGTGCAGGCGCGGCACCTTGTACGCCATCACGATGTACGGGTTCTCCGCGGGAGCCTTGACCCAGATCCGCTTGATGCCCTTCTGCACCGGCTCCAGCTGGTCCTTGCGCAACGGCAGGGGACGCGCCTTGAGCTTGCCGTAGATGCGTTCAGCAAGCGTCCTGACCTCGGCCGCCGTGACGTCGCCGGTAACGACGAGCAGGGCGTTGTCGGGCACGTACCAGTTCTTGTACCAGGCCTGCACGTCCTCGACGCGCATGTTGACGAGGTCAGCCGGCCAGCCGATCACGGGATGGCGGTAGGGCGCCGCCGTGAACACGGTGGCCAGCAACTGCTCGTAGACGGTGCCGCGCGCGGAGTCGTCGGTGCGCAGGCGCCGCTCTTCCATCACGACCTTCATCTCCCGCTCGAACTCATCCTTCTTGATGATGAGATTGGCCATGCGGTCGGCCTCGAGCTCCATCATCCTGGGCAGATACTGTTTGCTGATCTGCTGGTAGTACAGGGTGAAGTCGCGGTTGGTCAGTGCGTTCTCGCGCCCACCCAACGCCGCTATCTGCTTGGAAAACTCCCCCGGCCCGACCTTTGGTGTACCCTTGAACATCATGTGTTCAAGCATGTGCGCCACGCCMGTGGTGCCGCTSACCTCGTCGATGCCGCCCGCGCGGTACCAGATCTGGTGTGCTACGGTGGGCGCGCGGTGATCTTCCTTGACGATGACCCGCATGCCGTTGGACAGCTTGAATTCGGTGGTATTGRCCTCCGCCGCGGCGTTTTGGGACGCGGCGGCCTGTCCGGTGGACAGCGGCGGCGCCACCACGCCGGTCTGCGCGTAAGCGGCGCCGAACCAGGGCATGGCGATCAACAGGAGGGTGGGAATAAGGCGCCGGGAGAAAGCGGCCGGGCGAATAGCGCCGGCGCCGGCAAGAGGCGATGCGGTACGGGCGGCGCCCGACCTGGACCTGACAGCACAATGGTTCATGCGACCCCGTCTGCTAGAATTTTGGCGATTGATTCTACCGGGGTATTGACCCCTTTCCCAATGTTTAGTTTCTGGAAGAAGCGCAAGGCCGAACCGGCCAGCGCGCCACCCGAGGCGCAGGTCCCCGCGCCCGTTGCAGCGCCCGCACCAGCGCCCGCCGGTGCGTCAGCCCCGGTTCCCGCTGCTGTACCCGGCCCGGCCGCCGCCCCTCCAGCCCCGTCAGCGCACGCGCCGGCCGTCAGCGCGCCGGCCGCCCAACCGGTTTTCTCACCCGTCGTCCCGCCTGCCCATGCCGCTATCGGGGATATGGTCCTGACACCGCCACCGGCCGCCACCGCCGAGGCCAAGCGCGGCTGGATGCAGCGCCTGCGCACCGGCCTGTCCAAAACCAGCCGCAACCTGGGCACGCTGTTTGTCGGCGTCAAGGTGGACGAAGACCTGTTCGAGGAGCTGGAAACGGCCCTGATCATGGCGGACACGGGCGTCGAGGCAACCGAACACCTGCTGAGCGCGCTGCGCCGCCGCGTCAAGAACGAACGCATCGAGACCTCCGAGGGCGTCAAGATCGCACTGCGCGAACTGCTGGCCGACCTGCTGCGCCCGCTCGAGAAAACCATGGTGCTGGGCCGCGAGCAACCGATGGTGATGATGATCGCCGGTGTCAACGGCGCCGGCAAGACCACCAGCATCGGCAAGCTGTGCAAGCACTTCCAGAGCTATCACCAGTCCGTGCTGCTGGCGGCCGGCGACACCTTCCGCGCCGCCGCGCGCGAGCAATTGACGATCTGGGGCGAGCGCAACAATGTGACCGTGGTCTCGCAGGAGAGCGGCGACCCGGCCGCGGTGATCTTCGACGCGGTCAACGCGGCGCGCGCACGCGGCATCGATATCGTGATGGCCGATACCGCGGGCCGCCTGCCCACGCAGTTGCATCTGATGGAGGAGCTGAAGAAGGTCAAGCGCGTCATCGCCAAGGCGATGCCGACCGCGCCCCACGAGTCGCTGCTGGTGATCGATGCCAATACGGGCCAGAACGCGCTGTCCCAGGTCAAGGCCTTCGACGATGCGCTGGGGCTGACCGGGCTGATCGTGACCAAGCTCGACGGCACCGCCAAGGGCGGCATCCTGGCCGCGATCGCGCGCCAGCGGCCGGTGCCGGTCTACTTCATCGGCGTGGGCGAAAAGGTCGAAGACCTCCAGCCCTTCAATGCCGATGAATTTGCCGAAGCGCTGCTGGGCTGAACGCGGCGGCAACGAAAAGCCCCGCAACTGCTTGCGGGGCTTTTTCTTTACGCCTGCCAGCGCCGGACCTGCGCGCCAGGCTTACTCGGCGTCCGGCTGCGCCTTGGGCTCGGCCTGCTGGAACGCGGGCAGCGCCATGCAAGACTCGAACACCTTGGCAATCGCCGGATAGCGGCCAACATCGATATTGAAACGCTGCGCGTTGAACACCTGCGGCACCAGGCAGATATCGGCCAGCGTCGGCGTATCGCCGAAGCAGAAACGCCCTGCCTTGCCCGAGCGCACCAGGTTGGTATTCACCGACTCGAAACCCAGTTCGACCCAGTGGCGGTACCAGGCGTCCTTGGCTTCCTCCGCCACGCCCAGCGTGTGCTTGAGGTACTTCAGCACGCGCAGGTTGTTCAGCGGATGAATTTCGCACGCGACCTCAAGCGCCACCGCGCGAATGTAGGCACGATCCAGCGCGGTGCCCGGCAGCAAGGGCGGCTCGGGATGCGTCTCGTCGAGGTACTCGACCATCGCCACCGACTGGATCAATACCTGGTCATCGTCGACCAGGGTCGGCACCAGCGCATCGGGATTGAGCGAGCGGTAGGCCGGCAGCAGTTGCTGGCCGCCGTCGCGCAACAGATGCACCGGCACATACTCATAAGGCAGGCCCTTGAGCCGCAGCGCGATGCGCACCCGGTACGACGCCGAGCTGCGAAAGTAGCTGTAGAGCTTGAACATAGGCTCAGACCACCTTGACGGTCAGTTCGCCCACGCCTTCGATCTTGCACTGCATGATGTCGCCCTTCACCACCGGGCCCACGCCTTCTGGCGTGCCGCTATAGATCAGGTCGCCGGGCTGCAGCTCAAACAGCCTGGAGAGATAAGACACCATCTCGGGCACCGACCAGATCAGGTCCGAAAGATCGCCGCGCTGCTTCTCGACGCCATTGACGGACAGCGTCACCGCGCCCTTCTCCGGATGGCCGATGGCGGACACCGGCACAATCGGGCCGATGGGGGCGGACTTGTCGAAGGCCTTGCCGGTTTCCCATGGGCGGCCGGTTTTCTTGGATTCGTTCTGCAAGTCGCGGCGCGTCATGTCGAGGCCGAGGGCATAGCCGAACACGTGGCTGGCGGCGTCCGCCTCGGCGATGTCCTTGCCGCCCTTGCCGATGGCGACGACCAGTTCCACTTCATAGTGGCAGTTGCCRGTGCCCTGCGGATAGGGGAAGGTGCCTTCGCTGCCGTCGGCCACGTAGCTCACCGCGTCGGCGGGCTTGCAGAAGAAGAACGGCGGCTCGCGGTCGGGATCCGAACCCATTTCACGCGCATGCGCGGCATAATTGCGGCCCACGCAGTAAACCCGGCGCACCGGGAACTGAGCGCTGCTGCCGCGCACGGGCACGCCGTTGGGCGCCGGCGGGGCAAATACGAATTCGGTCATCCTTCTCTCCAGACTTGTGCACTGTGTTTTAGGCTACGCACCGGCATGCGGCGTCGCCAGCAGACGCCCCGCCGCGCAGCAGGGCAATAGCATACACCGGCGGTTCCCGCCGCGTATGCCGGCAAACCATTGAATCCGGGAAACCCCGCAATACAATTAGAAGCATCTCGGCGCGAATCTTGCATGGCACGAGAGATCCCAAGTGACGCCATGAACCGACGCCCCCCAGCCCCTCCCAGTCCGACGAGTCCCGCGCCCGCCTCCGCCGCGGGTTCGCGCACGCTGCGCATCCTGCTGGTGCGCGATCCCCACGACGCCGACCCGCTCAACGTCGAGACGATCCATGCCGGGCTGGTGTCGGCGGGCTTCACCGACATCGAGACGGTGGACGCCGACCTGCGGCTCCCCGACGCGATCGCCGCGCGGCAGCCGGACCTGATCATCATCGCCTCGGAATCGGCGGCGCGCGATACAGTCGAGCACGTATGCGTCTCCACCCAGCACGCGCCGCGCCCCATCGTGCTCTTTACGGACAACGACGACGCCCAGCGCATCAAGGCCGCGCTGACGGCAGGCATTACCGCCTACATCGTCGACGGGCTGCGCGCCGATCGCGTGAAGACCGTGCTCGACGTGGCGTATGCGCGCTTCGAACTGGATCAGGAGTTGCGCGCCGAGCTGGATGCCACACGCCTGCAGCTGGCCGAGCGCAAGGAAGTCGAACGCGCCAAGGGCCTGCTGATGAAAGAGCGCGGCATGAGCGAGGAAGAGGCTTATAAGCGGCTGCGCAGCATGGCCATGGAGCGTGGCATCAAGCTCGTCGAAGCGGCACGGCGCGTCATCGATGTAATGAGTTAAGGCGCGGGCGACGCCCCGCACGCGCTTGGTGCAATGCACAAGGATGGCGCTGCCGCCCTACCGCCCGCGCACCGGTACCGCCCGCCGCCCTGCCCCTTCGGGCCAGGGCGTCACCGCGTTCGCGCGAATATTGACTGCACCCTGCATAACAAGCTTGGCACGCGGCTTGCGTAATCCAGACATCGGCCAACGACGGCCGATCACAAACCGATGTGCGCCGCCAACGACGGCCGCGCCGCATCACGGGACAACGGCGTCCTGAACTGCCCCGCATTCTTGGCGAAAGCGGCGCGGTTCAGGACGCTTTTCATTTGGAGCCGTGGAATGCCCTCTCGCCTGAAGATTGCCAAGCCGCTGCACGCCGCGGTTGCCACCGACGCCAGCGCCGCCGGCGCCGATGCGGTACCCGCCAGCAGCGGCCGCCGCCGCGCCCTGGCCACCATCGCCGGCGCCAGCGTGATCACGCTGGTCGACCCGCTCGTGCGCGCCGGAGCCTGGGCAGCCGGCTCGGATGCGCCGGAAAAGCCGGAAGTGCGGATCGGCTTTATCCCGCTGACGGACTGCGCTTCGGTAGTGATGGCCGGCACGCTCGGCTTCGACAAGAAATACGGCATCAAGATCACGCCCACCAAGGAAGCCTCCTGGGCCGGCGTGCGCGACAAGCTGGTCAACGGCGAACTCGATGCGGCACACGTGCTGTACGGCCTGATCTACGGCGTGCAGCTCGGCATCGGCGGGCCCAAGAAAGACATGGCCGTGCTGATGAACCTGAACCACAATGGCCAGGCCATCACGCTGTCGTCCAAACTGGCGGAAAAAGGCGTCAAGGACGGTGCCAGCCTGAAAGCGCTGATGGCCAGGGAAAAGCGCGATTACACCTTCGCCCAGACCTTCCCCACTGGCACCCACGCGATGTGGCTGTACTACTGGCTGGCCGCCAACGGCATCAACCCGATGCAGGACGCCAAGGCCATCACCGTGCCGCCGCCGCAGATGGTGGCCAATATGCGCGTGGGGAAYATGGACGGATTCTGCGTGGGCGAGCCCTGGGGCGCGCGCGCAATCGCCGACAAGATCGGCTTTACCGCCGAGACCACGCAGGCGATCTGGAAGGATCACCCCGAAAAGACCCTGGGCACCACCGCCGAGTTCGTGCAGAAGTACCCCAATACGGCCCGCGCCATGGTTGCCGCCGTGCTGGAGGCATCGAAGTACATCGATGCCTCGGCCTCCAACCGCCGCAAGACCGCGGAAACGATTGCCGCCAAGTCCTATGTCAACACGGATATGGACATCATCCTGGACCGCATGCTTGGCCGCTACAGCAATGGCCTGGGCAAGACCTGGGACGATCCCGACTCGATGAAGTTCTACCAGGACGGCAGCACCAACTATCCCTTCCTCTCCGACGGCATGTGGTTCCTCACGCAGCACAAGCGCTGGGGCTTGCTCAAGGACCACCCCGACTACCTGGCGGTGGCGAAGAAGGTCAACCGCATCGACGTCTACAAGCAAGGTGCCGCGGCCGCGCAGGTGCCAGTACCCAAGAGCGACTTCCGTACCGCGAAGCTGCTGGACGGCGTGGTGTGGGATGCCAGCAAGGATCCGAAGGCCTACGCCGACGGCTTCAAGATCAAGGCCTGAGCCCTGCGCGATTTCGCCTGATATCGCGCCGGCCGCACCGTTCGCCTGCCGAGTGATTTCGATTTGATTGCCGCTTGAACGCCGGCGTGGCGACACGCCGGCCCCTGAAGGAGCCTGACGTGAATGCACTTGCCCAGCCGGCCGCCCATGCCGGCACCCAAGCCGCGCCCGCAGACAGCGGCAGCCCCGCCGATCTCGCCGCGCCTGGCGACCAGCGGGCTCATGAACGCGCTCTGCGCAGTGCGGCACGGCGCGATGCCTTCGCGGCCATCGTGCTGAAGCTGATGCCGCCTGTTGCCGGCTTTGCGCTGTTCCTGCTGGTCTGGCACGGTATCGCCACGATGATCCCCGCCATCCCCACGCCGGCCGCTACCTGGCATGCCGCCGTGCCCTTGTTTGCCGACCCCTTCTACCGCAACGGCCCCAATGACCAGGGCATCGGCTGGAACGTGCTGGCGTCGCTGGCACGGGTCGCGGCAGGCTTCGGGCTGGCGGCGCTGATCGGCATCCCGGCCGGCTTCGCGCTGGGCCGCTTCGCTTTTCTCAACGCCATGATGGCGCCCATCATCAGCCTGCTGCGCCCGGTCTCGCCGCTGGCATGGCTGCCGATCGGGCTGCTGCTGTTCAAGTCTGCCAACCCGGCGGCGATATGGGCCATCTTCATCTGCTCGATCTGGCCGATGGTGATCAACACCGCGGTGGGCGTGACGCGCGTGCCGCAGGATTACCTGAATGTCGCGCGCGTGCTCGACCTGTCGGAGTGGAAGGTGTTCACACGCGTGCTGCTGCCGGCCGTCCTGCCTTACATGCTGACCGGCGTGCGGCTGTCGATCGGCACGGCCTGGCTGGTGATCGTGGCCGCGGAGATGCTGACCGGTGGCACCGGCATCGGCTTCTGGCTGTGGGACGAGTGGAACAACCTGAAGGTGGAGCACATCGTCATCGCGATCTTCATCATCGGCGTGGTCGGGCTGCTGCTCGAATACGCATTGCTGAGCCTGGCGAAGCGTTTCAGCTACGGCAACTAAGACGGCTACCGCGCGCAGCGCCAAGGAGAACCTCATGGAAAAGTTCGTCCGTATCGAAAACGTCGGGCAGACCTTCAAGACCAAGAAGGGGCCGTTCGTCGCCCTGCGCGATGTCAACCTGTCCATCGCCAGCGGCGAGTTCATCACGCTGATCGGCCACTCCGGCTGCGGCAAGTCCACCTTGCTCAACCTGCTGGCCGGACTGGACCGTCCCAGCGCCGGCGCACTGATCTGCGCCGAGCGCGAGATCGCCGGGCCCGGCCCGGATCGGGCGGTGGTGTTCCAGAACCACTCGCTGCTGCCCTGGCTGACCTGCTTCGAAAACGTCTACCTTGGCGTGGAACGCGTGTTCGGCGGCAGCGAAACCAAGGCGCAACTGAAGGCGCGCACCCACGACACGCTGGCCATGGTCGGGCTCACCCATGCCGAATCCAAGTATCCGCAGGAAATCTCGGGCGGCATGAAGCAGCGCGTGGGCATCGCGCGGGCGCTCGCGATGGAGCCCAAGRTGCTGCTGATGGAYGAGCCATTCGGCGCGCTGGATGCGCTSACCCGCGCGCACYTGCAGGACGAACTSATCAAGATCGTGGCCAAGACCCGCAGCACGGTGGTGATGGTGACCCATGATGTGGACGAAGCGGTGATGCTGGCCGACCGCATCGTCATGATGACCAACGGCCCGGCCGCCACGATCGGCGAAGTGCTGAAGGTGGACCTGCCACGGCCGCGCGAGCGCATGGCGCTGGCCGACGACAAGAACTATCACGCGTGCCGGACCGCGGTGCTGGACTTCCTGTATCGCAAGCAGCGCAATCCGGCGCTGAAGGAAGCCGCCTGAGCGGACGCCGGCAAGCGGGCGCGGCGGCATGGCAGGCCGGCATTGGCCAATGCGATGGGCACGGCCCGTCCGCTCCGCTATCATGAACCTCAAACCACATCGCCCCAGCCCGCCATGACCACCACGCCTGCCACGCCCTCCGCCCCGACTTTCGCCGCGGCGAAGTACATCAAGGAAATCGGCCGGGGCGTCAACGGCGCCCGCGCGCTGCCGCGCGAGGACGCGCAGGCCTTGTTCGATGCCATGCTGGCCGGCCGCGTGGCCGATATCGAGCTGGGCGCGGTGCTGATGGCCTATCGCATCAAGGGCGAAGCCCCGCACGAGTTGGCCGGCATGCTCGATGCCGCGCACGCGCACTGCCTGCCGCTGGCGGCGCCGCCGGACCGCATTGTTGTGACCATCCCAAGCTACAACGGCGCGCGCAAGCAGCCCAACCTGGTACCGCTGCTGGCCCTGCTGCTGGCGCGCGAGGGCATTCCCGTGCTGGTGCACGGCAGCCGCCAGTTCAACGGGCGCGTGACCAGCCTCTCGCTATTCGAGGCGCTGGGCATCGCCCCGTGCAGTTCCGTGGCGCAGGCCGAAGCCCAGCTTCGCAGCAAGGACAGCCAGCCGGGCCCGCTGGCGGTGCTGCCGATCGACGTGCTGTCGCCGGCGCTGGCCGCCATGCTCGACAGGCGCATGCAGATCGGCTTGCGCAACTCCGCGCACACGGTGGTCAAGATGCTCCAGCCGGTCGGCACCCACTCCCCGGCGGAAGCGCTGCGCCTGTACAGCTACACCCATCCCGAGTACCGGGAAACGCTGACTGACTACTTCTCCCGTGAGCCGGCCAATGTGCTGCTGGCGCGCGGCACCGAAGGCGAAGTGGTGGCCGATGCGCGGCGCGGCAGCCGCATCGACTGGCTACACGACGGACATCAGCGCACACTGGTCGATCCCACCGCGGGCTCCATCACCGAAGTGCCGGAATTGCCACCCGGCAGCGACGTGGACCAGACTGCGGCCTGGATCCGCCTCGTGCTGGACGGCAAGGCACCCGTCCCGGCTCCGATCGCTACGCAGATCGAGGCAATCCGCGACTGCCTGCAACAGGGAACGCGCGTGACCTGGGCCAGCCCGGTCTGAGGCAGGCCCGGGCGCTTTCAGCGCTTGCGCTGCGGCAGCGGGATGCGATCGTCCTCGCCGGGCACGCGCGGGAACTGGTCATCCTCCCAGCGCTGGGAGGCCGCCTCGATCGCTTCCTTGCTGCTGGCGACGAAATTCCAGAAGATAAAGCGGTGCCCGTCCGTCGGATCGCCGCCTAGCAGCATCACGCGCGAAGGCGCCTGCGCGGTCAGCGTCACTGGCACGCCAGGCACCAACACCGCCAAATGGCGTTCCGGCAATATTTCGCCATCCAGCGCAACGCTGCCGTCCACCGGATAGATGCCACGTTCGGCATGCTCCGGCGGAATCTCCAGGCTGGCACCCGCATCCAGTTCGATGGCCACATAGAGCGTGCGGCTGAACACCTTCACGGGAGCCTCCGCGCCAAAGGCATCTCCGGCGATCACCGTCATCCGTACCCCGGGGCGCTCCAGCTTGGGCAGCGTTGCAGCGGGGTGATGATGGAAGGACGGTTCGACGTTTTCGAACTCCTTTGGCAACGCCACCCAGGTCTGTATGCCATGCAAGCGCGGCCCGGCATCGCGGGCGGCCTGCGGCGAGCGTTCCGAGTGCGCGATGCCCTTTCCCGCCGTCATCCAGTTCACGTCGCCCGGCCTGATCACCTGCTTGCTGCCAAGGCTGTCGTGGTGAAGGATCTCGCCTTCGAACAGGTAAGTGACGGTCGCCAGCCCAATATGTGGATGCGGACGCACGTCCGCACCTTCCCCCGGAGGCATCGCCACGGGTCCCATATGGTCGAAGAAAATAAACGGCCCGACGGTCTGCGTTGCCGCCGCGGGTAGCAGCCGGCTGACGGCAAAGTCGCCAAGGTCACGCGTGTGCGGCTTGAGCAAGTGTTCGATAGCAGACATGAATTCTCCCCGGTTCGGTCGATGCTTGCGGATTGCGCAAATGAAAAGAGTGTAGCCGCTGTAGAAACACTGCATCTCATTTGGCGATAGAACCGAAGGGCGCGTGGTCCCTCTAATCCATGTCGGATCGTTCGAGGGCTCGCATGAGATAGTGGCCACGCCACATCACGCAAAGCTCCTCGCAGGAAACGCTATGTAAAAACAGATTTCGATTATCCGGAACTATCAACCCTATAACTACTCCAACTTAGCAGTCCACTCGGCTTGAGTGCTAATATGTGTTGCAATGCAGTGCGTAGCCCCCATGGGTTGGCGTACGCGGGCAACCCACCCGCCGGATGCAAAAGGAGCAATCGAGTGAACGCGGTCCTATCTGCTGACCAAACCCAAATGACCAACCGTCTGCCCACGGTGCCCCAAGGTACTGGCACGTTTGCGCTGACGCTTCCCGGAACGCTGGGAAATCTGGACAGCTATATCCAGGCTGTCCACCGTATTCCCCTGCTCACCCCCGAGGAAGAGCAGYGGCTCGCGCGCGAGCTGCGCGAGCATGACTCCGTTGACGCTGCGCGCCGCATGGTGCTGTCGCACCTGCGCCTGGTGGTGTCCATCGCCCGCCAGTACCTCGGCTACGGCCTGCCCCATGCGGACCTSATCCAGGAAGGCAAYATCGGCYTGATGAAGGCSGTGAAGCGCTTCGACCCGGACMWGGGCGTGCGCCTGGTGTCGTATGCGATGCATTGGATCAAGGCCGAGATCCACGAATACGTGCTGAAGAACTGGCGCATGGTCAAGGTGGCTACCACCAAGGCCCAGCGCAAGCTGTTCTTCAACTTGCGCAGCCACAAGCAGGGTGCCCATACCTTCACCCCGGAACAGATCGACGCGGTTGCGCGCGAGCTGAACGTCAAGCCGGAAGAAGTGATGGAGATGGAAACCCGCCTGTCTGGTGGTGACCTGGCGCTGGAAGGCCAGATCGACGACGGCGAAGAGGAATTCGCTCCCATCGCCTACCTGGCCGACAACCACAACGAACCCACCCGCGTGATCGAGGCCCAGCGCCACGACCGCATGCAGGTGCAAGGCCTGGAGGAAGCGCTGTCCAAGCTCGACGACCGCAGCCGCCGCATCATCGAAGCGCGCTGGCTGCAGGTCAACGACGACGGGTCCGGCGGTTCCACGCTGCACGAACTGGCTGACGAATTCGGCGTCTCGGCCGAACGTATCCGTCAGATCGAAACCGCGGCGATGAAGAAGATGAAGGGAGCGCTGCAGGCATTTGCCTGAGGCACGCCGGGCGGCGGCGGGCATTTCACCCCCGCCCTTTTCCCGAAAGCAACAGGGCCGGTCTCGCGACCGGCCCTGTTTCATTTTGTCTACCGGTTACACCGGCCACGCCCCTCAGGAAGCAAGCAGTTGCTTGATGTCGTGCGCAATTGGCTCCGGTCCCTGGCCATGGCGAATGAACAGCCGCAGCTTCCCGCTGGGGTCGAACACATAGCTGCCCGCCGAGTGGTCCATGGTGTAGTTGGACGGCGATGTGCCTGGCACCTTGGCGTAGAACACCTTGAAGTCCTTGGCGACCTTCTGCAGCGCGGCGTCGTCGGCCGGGCGCATACCCAGGAAGCGCGGATCGAAGGCCGGCACGTATTGCGCCAGCAGCGCCTGCGTATCGCGTTCGGGATCGACCGTGACAAAGAGCACCTGCACCTTGTCGGCATCCGGCCCCAGTTGCTCCATGACCGCCTTCAACTCCGCCATGGTGGTCGGGCACACGTCGGGACAATGCGTATAGCCGAAAAACATCACCACCGCCTTGCCCTTGAAGTCCGCGATCGAGCGCACCTTGCCGTTGTGATCGGTGAGGACGAAGTCCTTGCCGAATTCACTGCCGCCGGTGATATCGACGTTCTTGAATGACGCGCGCTGCTGGCCGCATGCAGCAAGCAGCAGCGAGCACAACGCCAGCAGGCACAACCGGCGGAAGGTGGCGAAAGTGGGCAGGAAGCCCGGAGGGAAGCGGTTCGGCATGCGGGTTCGGGTGGTTTGGCGAGCCAGGACCGCCCGGCAATCGGCCGGGCGCGGCAAGGTCACATTAACAGATGTGAAGCAGTATCGCCGATTGGGGCCGCCGCGCGCTCAGGCCGCGACAAGATGTCGCAAGCCGCCGTCCGGCCGCTCAGCCTTGCGGCAGGAACTTGAAGTAGTGATCGACCAGCAGCGCGGCGAACAGCAGCGAGAGGTAAAGGATAGAGAAACGGAAAGTCCGCTGCGCCAGTGCGTCGGAATAGTTGCGGTACATCTTCCAGGAGTATGCGAGGAAACCGCCCCCCAGGATCAGCGCCGCCGCCAGGTAAATGTAACCGCACATCCCGTACACGAATGGCAGCAGCGTGGCCGCAATCATGATCAGCGTGTACAGCAGGATGTGCAGCAGCGTGAAGCGCTCGCCGTGCGTCACCGGCAGCATCGGCAAGCCGGACTTGGCGTAGTCGGCGCGGCGATACAGGGCCAGGGCCCAGAAGTGCGGCGGGGTCCACGTGAAGATGATCAGCACCAGGAACCAGGCTTCGGCCGGCAGTTCGCCAGCGACAGCCGCCCAGCCAAGCGCCGGCGGCATGGCGCCGGACAGGCCGCCGATCACGATATTCTGCGGCGTGGCCGGCTTGAGCAGGATCGTGTACACCACGGCATAGCCGACGAAGGTGGCAACCGTCAGCCACATGGTCAGGTCGTTGGTATAAACGTGCAGCAGCCACATCCCCGCGCCGCCCAGCACCGCCGAGAACACCAGGGTCTGGATAGTTGTGATCTCGCCGGTGGCGGAGGGGCGCCATGCGGTGCGGCGCATCAGCGCGTCGACCTTTTGCTCCACCAGGCAGTTGATGGCGAAAGCGGCACCCGCCAGCAGCCAGATACCGGCGGCGCCCCCGATCAGCACCGGCCAGGGCACCATGCCCGGCGTGGCCAGGAACATGCCTATGATGGCGCAGAAGACGGCAAGCTGCGTCACACGGGGCTTGGTAAGGGCGGCGTATTGGCGGACCAGGTGGCGAACCCGTCCGAGGGGATGTGTGTGGGTAGCAGTAACCACTGGCGAGTTCTTGTCTTTCATGTGGCGCGCGCGGCAGCCGGCACGTCCGTAGCAATGTTCGCGGACCGGGCCGCGAGCCCTATATTGTAATTGAGACGAACCAATAGCAGCAGCAAGAGCGCCGCGCCGCCGTTATGCGCCACCGCGGCGCCCAGCGGCCAGTCGAACACGATGTTCGAAAGGCCGGTAGCCAGTTGCAGCGCGAGCACGCCCAGCAGCCAGCCGGCGCTGTGGGCGAGGCCGCCAAAGCGGCGCGCCCGCAGGCCGAACCAGGCCAGGAAAGCCAGCACGACGAAGGCAAAACCACGATGCACCCAGTGGATCGCCACCAGGGCCGAGTGTGGAATGTAGTCGCCGTCGGCTGTCATGCCGAGCTGGCGCCACAGGGTGAAGCCGTGGCGGAAGTCCATGTCCGGCACCAACTGGCCGTTACACAGCGGAAAGTCGGTGCAGGCCAGCACCGCGTAATTGGTGCTCACCCAGCCGCCCAGGAAGATCTGGATGACCAGCAGGGCCAGCGCAATGCGTGCCGGCCAGCGCAGCGCGCCCGCTTGCGGCGCGATCGCCAGCGGCGGGTCGCTGCGCGAACCCAGCCAGATCAATGCCGCGAGCAGGCCCATGCCCAACATCAGGTGCGTGACCACGATGATGGGCTGAAGCTTGAGCGTCACCGTAAAGGCGCCAAACGCGCCCTGCACGCACACCAGCAGCAGCACGCCGGTGGCGAACCAGGGCGACTGCCTGAGTTCGCGCCGCTTGACCCAGGCCAGCACCATCAGCGTGATGATCAGCACGCCGACCGCCATGGCGAAGTAGCGGTGGATCATCTCGATCCACGCCTTGGTGATGGTCACGGGCCCGCTGGGCAAGGCGGTTTCGGCCGCACGGATATGCTCCTGCGCGGCATGCGGATTGGAGTGGCCGTAGCAGCCCGGCCAGTCCGGGCAGCCAAGGCCGGAATCCGTCAGCCGCGTGAAACTGCCGAACATGATCAGGTCCAGCGTCAGGAAGGCGGTGATCCACACCAGCTTGCGGTACTTGTTGCGATCCCCTTTGACCAGCACATAGCTGAGCGGGAACAGCGCGATCAGGACGCCGATGATGGCGAGTTGGAGCAGCATGCGCGCCTCACCCGATGCGAGAGTACTTGAGCAGCTTCTTCAGATCGGAACTCATCTTCTTGGGGTCCGGATCCCTGGGGAAGTGCATCATCAGGTTGCCCAGCGGATCGACCAGGAATAGCGTGTCCTCGATCCGCCCACCCTGCTCGGCCGGCAACCATTTCTGCATGGTTTCGCGATTGGCGCGCAGGAAGCGCACACCGGCATAGGGCTCGTTGTAGGCGGCCGACAGGCGCGGATCGATCGGGCCATCGTCGCTGATCAGCCATACCGGCACGATGCGCTCGCGGTCCTGTCCCTGCCCCGCACGGATCTGGCGGATGGTGAACAGCTTCTTGGCACAAGCCTCGTCACAGGCGGCGCCATCGGCCGTGACCAGCAGCCACTTGCCCTTGAAGCTATCCAGCGGCACGGTCTCGGCCCGCTCGTTGCCGATCTGCATCGCTGGCATCGGGCGCTGCGGCTCGACCAACGTGCCATAGTTGGTGGCACCGCCCGCCGGCTTGAACACGTAATAAGTGAGGTAAGAGGCAATCACAGGCGAAGCGCACACCAGCAGCAGCAACAGCATCTGGATGCGCCCGCGGCGGGTGCGGGCGTCGATACGCGAATCTTGCGGCGCGACGCGGGCGGCCTGGGCGGAAGCGGGATCTGGCTGTTGCATAGTGTTTCGTCTGTCTGTCGTTAGAGGCGGCTGCGGTCATCTGACCGCCCCGTCCCGCTGTGGTTCGCTGGTTGTTGCGCCGGCAATCCTGTCGCGTGCGGGCAAGCGCCGGCTGCCGTCGTAACCATGTCTCTCAAGCCGCCATGCGGGCGGCGCGCCGCCAGCTCAACGCCACCAGCAGCACCATCGTCAGCGCGGCCAGGCCGAACCACTGGAAGGCGTAGCCATAATGGCGATCGGCGCCGGTATCCGCCGGCGCCCAGTCGCGCGCCAGCCCGTCGCCGCTATCGGTGCGCTGCTCCAGCACGAAGGGCTGCAGCGGCACGCCAAGCTCTTTCGCGAATGCAGCAAGATCCACATTCTGTCGGATCTTCTGCCCGGCCTCCGCGTTGGCGCCCTGGCCAAGGCTGAAGACCTTGGGAACCGCGGCCAGCGCGGTGCCATCGAGCTCCACATCGCCCTCGGCGGTCGGGAATGGCGCGATGCGCGTACGGTCCTGCGCGTCGCGCGGCAGCCAGCCACGCAGCACCAGCACCGCTGGCGCGCCGGGATCGTTCGCCACGACGCGCAGCGGCGTCAGCACCATGAATCCGGCACGGCTGTCGGTGCCGTTGCCATGTGGGCGATTGTCCAGCAAAACGGTATGCGCCGCATCGAAGCGGCCGCGCACGCGCACCCGGCGCTCCGCTACCTGCCCTTCGACCAGGGCACTGCCCACCGCCAGGGGCCGCTGCGCAGCCAGCGCCTCCAGCCGCGCGGCACGCGCCAGCTTTTCATGGGCACGGTCAAGCTGCCAGTTGCCGAGCGCGCAAGTGACGGCAATGACCACCAGCGCGGCGATGGTGGGAACCGGGCTCAGCGCGCGCCAAAGCTTCACGGGCAGCTCCCGAGTGCTTCCTCGAGAGCGGCGATGCGATAATGGCACATTACCTCTAGCCGACCCCGCACTTGCGGGCCCTCCATGCGCATTGTCATCATCATCGCGTTCATCCTCATCATCGGCAGCCTGGCCTCGGCGCTATTCTTCATGATGCGCGACCGCGGCAAGACGCCGAACATGATGCGCTCTCTGATGTTCCGGGTCGGCTTTTCCGTGGCGCTGTTCGTCTTCATCCTGTTCTCTCACTGGATGGGCTGGATACAAAGCACGGGTATTCGCATGGGGCCTTGAGCCTGGCGCGCCGGCCGACGCGACTGGCCACACGCGTTCGAACTGCAAAAAACAAGCGCCGCAGTGGCTAAACTCCTGCGGCGCTTGTTTTTTGTTGTTCTTCGCCGGGAGGAGATCTCTCCCGGCGATTCCGCCAGCATCGCCGGCGGGCACTGCAGTCGGGTGCCTTACAGCCAGTACACCACGATGTAGAGGAACAGCCACACCACGTCGACGAAGTGCCAGTACCAGGCCGCGCCTTCGAAGGCGAAGTGATGATCGGGGGTGAAATGCCCCTTCAGCACGCGCACCAGCACCACCGTCAGCATGATCGCGCCCATGGTCACGTGGAAGCCGTGGAAGCCGGTCAGCAGGAAGAACGTGGAACCATAGATGCCCGAGGTCAGCTTGAGGTTCAGTTCCGTGTACGCATGGTGGTACTCGTACACCTGGAAGCACATGAAGACCGCGCCCAGCAGGATGGTGAGCACCAGGCCCTGGATCAGCTGGCTGCGCTTGTTGGCCAGCAGCGCATGGTGCGCCCAGGTCAGCGTCACGCCGGACATCAGCAGCAGCGCCGTGTTGATCGTCGGGATCGGCCACGGGCCCATGGTCTGGAAGGACTCGACGACCCCGGCCGGGCCGAAGTTAGGCCATACGGCTGAAAAGTCGGGCCACAGGATCTTGTTGTTCAGGTCGCCCAGCCACGGCATGGCGATGTTGCGGGCATAGAACAGCGCGCCGAAGAACGCTGCGAAGAACATCACTTCGGAGAAGATGAACCAGCCCATCGACCAGCGGAATGACAGGTCGATGTTCTTGCCRTACTTGCCGGTTTCGGACTCGCTGATCGCCTCGCTGAACCAGCTCTTGAGCACGAACAGGAACCACACCAGGCCCAGGATGCAGACATACGGCCCCCAGCTCTGCCCGTTTACCCAACCAGCAGCACCCCCAGCCGTCAGCAACAAGCCAAAGCTTGCCGTGATCGGATGGCGCGAGGGGCCCGGTACGAAGTAGTACGGAGCGTTTGCGCGATTCGCACTCATTCTTTTATCTCCAGCTCAGAGTCTTTGATTCAGTAATCGTTATCCGCACATCCGGCCCCGACTGCTGGCCGGCGGCATGCTTTTGCCTGCTTTTACTTCTCCCTGCCCGTTCCCGCGCGCGACAGTCTGTCTACCCCACCACCACACGCACGACGGTGATCAGCACGGCGATCAGGATGGCTACCCCGATCAGGCCGGCGATGATCACATGGACCGGATTGAGCTGTGCCATGTCGCGTTCATGCTCGCTACCCTTGCGCAGGCCGATAAACGACCAGAACACCGCGCGCAGGGTCTGCGCAAAAGACAGCTTGCGCTTGACCGCGTCCTTCATCTCATCCACGGCTACCCCTTACAACCACTTCACCTGCTACTCAAATGCCCTTGCCTGCTCCGGCCGGCTGCGCCTCAAGCGGGCCCTGCGGCGCCTGGGCCACCGGCGTACCGATCTCGAAGAAGGTGTAGGACAGCGTAATGTTCTTCACGTCTTTCGGCAGGTCCGGATCGATCACGAACACCACCGGCATCTCGCGTGCTTCCTTCGCCTTCAGCGTCTGTTCCTTGAAGCAGAAGCACTCGATCTTCTTGAAATACTGCGTGGCCAGCTTGGGCAGGTAGCTCGGGATGGCTTGCGCCGAGATGTCGCGCGTCTGCCCGTTCGCCACTTCGTAGACGATGGTGGTCATTTCGCCCGGGTGCACTTCCATGCTGCTCTTGACCGGACGGAAGGCAAATGGACCGCGCGCGTTGGAATCGAACTCGACCGTGATCGTGCGGGTCTTGTCCACCTGTGTATTCTTGACCTGGCCGCCGTACAGATCCCGCGTGGTCACCACGTTCAGGCCGGTGATCTCACAGATCTTCTTGTACAGCGGCACCAGCGCATAGCCAAACGAGAACATCAACGCCACCACCACCAGCAGACGCAGCAGCATCCCGCGGTTGAACTTCTTGTCGGTGGCATCGTTTGACTGCTGGCTCACGCTCATCTCAATACCCTGCAGCTTCAGCCGAGAAGAATCATCTTGGCGAAGAAACCCAAAAAGAAAACCATCACGATGGAGAAAAGGATCAGGCCGAGACGACGATTCGAGGCCTTGCGGTCTGCCTGCGATGGACTTTTGTTTGGATCCTGCATAACACCTTGCCTGCGTGACGCGGAAGGACGGGCCGTGCCCATCCTTCCGCGCATCGTTGCTTACTTGACCTGCGGAGGAACTTCAAAGGTGTGGAACGGGGCCGGCGACGGCACGGTCCATTCCAGGCCCTCGGCGCCATCCCAAGGCTTGTCTCCGGCTGCCTTGCCGCCACGGTAGGACGGCAGCACGACGAAGAAGAAGAAATACACCTGCATCAGGCCGAAGCCCAGGGCACCGATCGAAGCAATCGCGTTGAAATCCGCGAACTGCGTCGGGTAGTCGGCATAGCGGCGCGGCATGCCGGCCAGCCCRAGGAAGTGCATCGGGAAGAAGGTGATGTTGAAGAAGATCATCGAGCCCCAGAAGTGGATCTGGCCGCGGGTTTCGTTGTACATGAAACCGCTCCACTTCGGACCCCAGTAGTAGAAGCCCGAGAACATCGCGAACAGCGAGCCCGCCACCAGCACGTAGTGGAAGTGCGCCACGATGAAGTAGGTGTCCTGCAACTGGATGTCGATCGGGGCAACCGCCGGCATCAGGCCCGTGAAACCACCGATGGTGAACACGAAGATGAAGCCGATCGCGAACAGCATCGGGGTCTCGAAGGTCATCGAGCCGCGCCACATGGTAGCGATCCAGTTGAAGATCTTCACGGCCGTCGGCACCGCGATCAGCATGGTGGCGTACATGAAGAACAGCTGGCCGGTCACGGGCATGCCGGTCGTGAACATGTGGTGAGCCCACACGATGAACGACAGGATAGCGATCGAGGCGGTCGCGTACACCATCGAGCTATAGCCGAACAGCCGCTTGCGGGCAAAGGTCGGCACGACGTGCGAGACGATCCCGAAGGCCGGCAAGATCATGATGTAGACCTCGGGGTGCCCGAAGAACCAGAAGATGTGCTGGTACATCACCGGGTCGCCGCCGCCTGCCGCCGAGAAAAAGCTCGTGCCGAAGTGACGGTCGGTCAGCACCATGGTGATGGCGCCAGCCAGCACCGGCATCACGGCAATCAGCAGGTAGGCGGTGATCAGCCAGGTCCAGCAGAACATCGGCATCTTCATCAGCGTCATGCCGGGTGCGCGCATATTGAGCACCGTGACGATGATGTTGATCGAACCCATGATCGACGAGGCGCCCATGATGTGCATGGCGAAAATCGCCATGTCCATGCCGGGGCCCATCTGCACCGACAGCGGCGCGTACAGGGTCCAGCCGGCGGCGGTGGCGCCGCCCGGTGCGAAGAACGACAGCACCAGCAGCAGGGCCGCCGGGGGCATCAGCCAGAAGCTGAAGTTGTTCATCCGCGCGAAGGCCATGTCGGATGCGCCGATCTGCAGCGGGATCATCCAGTTGGCGAAGCCGACGAAGGCCGGCATGATCGCGCCGAACACCATGATCAGGCCGTGCATGGTGGTGAACTGGTTGAACAGTTCCGGGCGGAAGAACTGCAGGCCCGGCTCGAACAGTTCGAGACGGATCAGCAGTGCCAGCGCGCCGCCAGACAGCAGCATGGTGAACGAGAACAGCAGGTACAGCGTACCGATGTCCTTGTGGTTGGTGGCGAACAGCCAGCGGCGCCAGCCGTGCGGATGATCGTGGTGCTCATCGTGGGCGTGGTCGTGCGGGTGGGCGAGCGCGTCCGGGGTAGCAGTACTCATCGCGAAAACTCCTGAAATCCTGTTCAGCCTGCCGCGCGGTCACCCGCGGCGCTTGCCTGCTTGGCAGCGGGCTTGTCTTCCGTCTTCGGTGCGGCGTCGCCGCCGCTGGCGCCGGGTGCGCCACCGCCTTCGCGGAACTTGCCGGCACGGGCGTTCACGAAATCGCTCGGTTGAATCACTTCGCCAGTCTTGTTACCCCAGCTGTTGCGGGTGTAGGTCATGACGGCAGCGAGTTCAGTATCGGAGAGGTGCTTCCAGACCGGCATGGCACCCTTGCCTTCCAGCAGGATGTGCATCTGGCCAGCATCGGGACCGTTGACGACCTTGGAGCCGTCCAGGGCCGGGAACGCGCCGCCGCCCTTACCGTTCGGCTGGTGGCAGACCGCGCAGTTGGCGGTGTAGACCTTCTCGCCACGGGCCTTGAGTTCTTCCAGGGTCCAGGTCTTGTTGGGGTCGTCGGCCTTGGCGGCGAGTTCCTTCTTCTTGCCGTCAACCCACTTGGCGTAGTCGGCGTCCGAAACCACGCGCACGACGATGGGCATGAAGGCGTGTTCCTTGCCGCACAGCTCGGCGCACTGGCCACGGTACACGCCAACCTTCTCGGCCTTGAACCAGGTGTCGCGCACGAAGCCGGGGATCGCATCCTGCTTGACGCCGAAGGCCGGGATCATCCAGGCATGGATGACGTCATTGGCCGTCAGCACCATGCGGACTTTCTTGTTCACGGGCACCACCATCTCGTTGTCCACCTCCATCAGGTAGGTGTTCGACTTGGGGGCCTCGTTGTTGATCTGTTCGCGCGGGGTGGTCAGGGTGGACACGAAGGAGATGCCTTCGCCGTCGCCCTTCAGGTAGTCGTAGCCCCACTTCCACTGGTAGCCAGTGGCCTTGATGGTGATGTCGGCATTGGTGGTGTCCTTCATCGCCACGACCGTCTTGGTGGCGGGCAGGGCCATGCCGATGACGATCAGGAACGGGATGATGGTCCAGATCACCTCGACGGTGATGCTTTCGTGGAAGGAGGCCGACTTCGCGCCCTTGGACTTGCGGTGCGTGAACACGGAGTAGAACATCACCGCGAAAACGCCGATGAAGATCACGGTGCACATGATCAGCATCATCCAGTTCAGCCAGTGAATCTGCTCGGCGATCTTGGTGACCGGCTCGGTCAGATTGAGCTGACGCACTGCGGGGCCGCCTGGCATGTCTTCCACTGCCAGGGCTGCATGACCAGTGAGCAGGGACGCGCCCACCAGACACGCTGCGGATGCCTTCTTCCACATTTTCATTTGTTATCTACCCAATTTACAGATTCAAATCTGTCACTCGCGGGGCCCTCGCTGCCTCTCAGAGATAACGCAAAGCCGATACGAGTTCCTGCGCGAACTTTCGCCGCTTGTACGGGTCCAGAAAACACCCCACCCGCACAGCGCTCCCGCCCGAGCGCAGCAACACCAGCGCTCGCAATGATTCATCCAGCTCGACCCGCACCCACAGCGGGTTGAACTCATGCCGTGTCAGCTGCCCTGCACTGACCGAAACCACTACCAGCCTGCCGTCGGCCAGGCTGACGCGTTCGTAATCCGACGCGTGCCGCCCATGCACCAGCAGGGCAATGCCCAGTCCAAGCAGCTCCAACCCGGCAAAGGGAAGGACGAGCCACGACCCTCGCCACGCAAAAAACAAGGCGATGGCAAGCGAAATGCTGACGATCGAGAGGTAAAACCAGCCAACCTGGCGTGGAGACAGCGAGCAATTCCGCTTCATCAGCCAGTCTTTGTCCGGCGCGCCGGATCCGCCGGACCTGCCGTCGGATTCGTCTTGCGCCGTCTGGAATGCGATACCCAAGTCTTGCATCGCCAACCTTGCATCGCCAACCGCTGTGACCGGATGCACGCCTGGACGATTGCGCCTGGGACGCACCATTGGGGTGCGATTTCGGGCAAATAGTGCCAGGGAGACCACTGCGACAAACTGGCGCATTATAGGGCGCTTCGCCTACACGGACAAGGCCGCCACTTGACCAACGGGCTAGCGCGCGACAAGTTTTTGTGCTTCAGCGCGGTGCGTGCGAAAGCCTGCTTGACTGCGCGAGCGATGCATGCAAGGGCGTCGGCCACGTTACTTGCGCTGCCGCGCGCGGCCGATCTTGTCGAGCGGGACGACAGCGTGTCCCAGCTCGTCGACGGCCTGCTTGCCGCGTGGCGCCAGCTTCCAGGCATGACCGTAGACGATCTCGAACGTGAGCGGGATCAGGCCGTCGGCATTGCGCCGCCGCTCGAACGCGGCCAGCAGCGCGTCGAGCCAGGCGCGCCCGCGCAAGCCCCCGCCCTTGCCGGCCACCGGCGGCAGGCGCAGGCCGCCGAAGGCCTGCACTTCACGGAGCAGGGTCCGCGGCGACTCGTAGGTGACGGTCAGGGTTTCCATGTCCATCACGGGCGTCGACCAGCCGCTGTGCACCAGCATGTCGCCGATATCGTGCATATCGACGAAACGCAGGGAATGCGTGTCGCCATCTACTTCGGCGAACGCGGCGCGCAACTCCGCCAGCGTATCGGGCCCGAACAACGAGAACAGCACAAGGCCTTCGTCGCGGGTGATCCGGTGCCATTCCGGGAAGACCCGATGCGGCTCGGGATGCCAGTGCAGCGCGAGGTTGGACCACAACAGGTCGAAACTGGCCGGCGCGAAGGGCAATGTGGCAAGATCGCCCTGCACCAGGTCGAACGTGGGGCGCTTGCCGAGCAGGCGCCCCAGCCACCCGGACTGGCGCTGGGGATCGCGCTGCGCCGCTTCGCGCAGCATGGCGCCGGAGATATCAAGGCCGGCGATCTGCGCATCCGGATACTGGGCGCGCAGCGCGGCCAGGCCGCGGCCGTGGCCGCAGCCAATGTCGAGCGCGCGCGCCGGCGCCAGCCGGATCATCTGCATGCGCTCCTGCATGCGCTGGCCGATCTCGCCCAGCAGGAAATCGAGCTGGCCGAAACCGGCGCTGCGCCGGTCGAAGGCGAGGCGGGTCAGCCGCGTGGGCGGCAAATAGGCATCGGGGGAGTCGGCGTCATGCAGGGACACGGTCAAACCAGGCGGCAAGAGAATGGGGATGGCGGCCGCAGCGATGCGCCCGTCCGGGAAACGGTGCGCGCGCCAGCGGACAGCGCGACCGGACCGCAAGTATACGCGCCCGCCGCCGCGCCTGCCGGCGGCGGCCCGGCATCACATCCGGCTCCCACGCCCGCCTTGCACCTGCCAGCATGCCCCGGCGACAGCACACTGCGCCAGCATGCGCGGCGCTGGATGCGCGCGCTGCTGCCGGCGGCCTGTGCGCTGTGCGGCACGGTGCAGGACGAAACCGTCTGCGCCGGCTGCGCGGAGGAGCTGCTGGCGCCGCTGCCGCGCTGCCGCTGCTGCGCCCGCCCCCTGGGGCGCGCCGCGGGGCCGGGCAATGCGCCGATCTGCAGCCAATGCCGCCATGAACCGCCGCCCTTCGATGCCACCCTCGCGCTCGGCGACTACGCCAGCCCGCAGGACGGCACGGTGCTGGCTCTGAAATTCGGCGGCGTGCTGCCGCTGGCGGACTGGCTCGCGGGCGAACTGGCAAGCCGCTGGCAGGCCGCTTCCGCCACGTGCGGACTGACTCTGCCCGATGTGCTGGCGCCAATTCCGCTGTCCCCGCGGCGGCTGGCGCAACGTGGCTTCAACCAGTCCTGGGAAATTGCACGCCCACTGGCACGCCRTCTCGGCGTGCGCGCCGCGCCGACGCTGCTGGCGCGCCTGCGCGATACCCCGGCGCAGGCCACGCTGGACCTGCCCGCGCGGCAGGCCAACCTGCAAGACGCCTTCGGCCTCGGCCCCGGGCACGATGTCGCGGGCCTGCATGTCGGCCTGGTCGACGATGTGATGACCAGCGGCGCCACACTGGGCGAAGCGGCGCGGGTCCTGAAGGCTCACGGCGCAACGCGTGTGACGCTGCTGGTGGCGCTGCGCACACCCTAGGCCCGGCGCCGCCATCAAGTGAAGTACGCGCTGACCCTCCCCGCCACTGCCCGGCGTGACAGGCGGCCCCCGGCAGGGTAAGCTGCGCAGCGTTTCACGGCTGCGGCGCCTCCGGCCCGCCCACTCCCATGTTCAATGTCGTCCTGGTCGAACCCGAGATCCCCCCGAATACCGGCAATGTGATTCGCCTGTGCGCCAACACCGGCGCGCGCCTGCACCTCGTCAAGCCGCTCGGCTTTCCGCTCGAGGATGCGCGCATGCGCCGTGCCGGGCTGGACTATCACGAGTACGCCAGCATGCGCGTGCACGAGAACTGGGATGCGCTGATGGAAAGCGAACAGCCCGACCCCACCCGCATGTTCGCGCTGACCACGCACGGCTCGACGCCGTTTGGACAGGTCGGCTTCCAGCCTGGCGACTGGTTCGTGTTTGGCTCGGAAACGCGCGGGCTGGCGCCGGAGCGGCGCGAGTGGTTTCCCGCCACGCAGCGCATCCGCCTGCCGATGCGGCCGGACAACCGCAGCCTCAACCTCTCCAATACCGTCGCGGTCGTCGTGTTCGAAGCCTGGCGCCAGAACGGCTTTGCCGGCGGCGCCTGATCCGGGCTGACGAAAGCGCTTTATTCCGGCTGTACGCCGGCGACGCGAATCACCTTGTCCCAGCGCGCTTTTTCGCTCGCCATGGTCTGGCGCAGCGATTGTGGCGCCGTCCCTGCCGGCACGAAATACTGGGCTCGCATCTTGGCGCGCACATCCTCGCTGCCGATGATGGCCACCAGTTCGCGATAGAGCCGGTCGATCACCGGCGCGGGCGTTCCCGCCGGCGCCAGCACCGCTTGCCACGAGATCGCCTCGAAGCCGGGATAGCCGGATTCCGCCACGGTTGGCACCGCGGGCAACAGGCCGGTGCGCCCGCTGGTGGTGACCGCGATGATGCGCAGCTTGCCGGCAGTCACCAGGGGCATGGCGATGGCCGGCACCATGAAGCCAGCCTGCACCTGGCCACCGACCATGGCGGTGGTGATCTGCGCGAAGCCCGGATAGGGAATGTGCTGCAGGTCGATCCCCGCCGCGGCCTTGAGCTGCTCCATCGCCAGGTGGGAAGCGCTGCCGTTGCCGACCGACCCGTAGTTCAGCACGCCCGGACGGGACCGTGCCAGCGCCACGAACTCGCGTACGTCATGCACCGGCAGGCGGGCATCCACCACCAGGACATTGGGCGAAGTTGCCACCAGCGACACGGGCGCGAGCTGGCGCACCGGGTCGTAGCCAAGATGGCGCGACAGGGTCGGCGCCGTGACTAGCGGGCCATTGATGGTCAGCAGCAAGGTGTAGCCATCCGGCGCGGCCCTTGCCACCATGCCGGTGCCGATATTGCCGCCGGCGCCCGGGCGGTTTTCCACTACCACGGGCTGCCCGAGCGCGACGGCCAGCTTCTCGGTCAGCAGGCGCGCGATCAGGTCGGGCGAGGACCCGGCCGGGAACGGCACCACCATGCGGATCGGGCGCGCTGGCCAGGGCTGGGAGGCCGCGGGCGAAGCCATTGCCGTCCCTGCCATGCCGGACATGGCGCCGGCGGCAAGGGCGATCAGGGTGCGGCGGCGGGCCGCGATGAAGTCTTGGGACATGATGCAAGGCGGTGGCAAATGCGCAAGCGTATCGCCGCCGGACTCAATGAAATCAATCAAGAAGGGACTCGCGTCCCTGGCAAATGGCAGCGACCGGCCAGGCGCGGGAGGTCCGCGATGGTTGCCGGGTCAGCATGCGCTCACTCATCGCGTGCGTCGCGCTGCAGTAGTTGCGCCACCGCGTCGGCGGCGGGCAGCCCTTCGAAGAGCACCGCGCAAACCGCACGCGTGATCGGCATATCGACGCCCTTTGCCGCTGCCAGCGCCGCCACCGCCTGCGCGCAGCGCACGCCTTCGGCTACGTGGCCCAGTTCGGCCAGGATCTGCGCCAGCGTCTTGCCCTCGGCCAGTTGCTGGCCAACCTTGCGGTTGCGCGAGAGGTCGCCCGTGGCGGTCAGGATCAGGTCGCCCATGCCCGCCAGACCCATAAAGGTTTCAACACGGCCGCCCAGCGCCATGCCCAGCCGCGTCATCTCGGCCAGGCCGCGCGTCACCAGCGCGGCGCGCGCGTTCAGGCCCAGGCCCAGCCCGTCGCTGGCGCCTGTGGCGATCGCCAGCACGTTCTTGACAGCGCCGCCTACCTCGGCACCGACCAGGTCGTCGCTGCCGTAGATGCGCATCGCATGGTGATGGAAGGCATGCTGCGCCAGTTCCGCGAGCGCGGGCGACGTGCCCGCCACGGTCAGCGCGCACGGCAGGCCAAGCGCCACCTCGCGGGCAAAGCTGGGGCCCGTCAGCACACCGTAGCTGGTGTCGTGCAGACGGCCGGCGGCATCGAGTTCTTCGCGCACCATCTGGTGCGGCAGTGCATTGGTGCCGGCCTCGAAGCCCTTGCACAGCCAAAGCATGCGCAACGCCCCGGTCTGGCGCGCGGCCAGCCTGCGCGTCATTTCGCGCAGGCCCGAGACGGGCGTGGCCACGATCACGAGACCGTCGGGTTCGACATCGGCATGCGCCGCGGCGCGCTCGAAATCCGGCTCGACCGCAAGCCGCCCGGACAACGGTACGCCGGGCAGGTAAGTGGCATTGACGCGGTCGGCGCCGATGCCCGCCAGCTGCGTGACGTCACGCCCCCACAGCACCACATCGTGGGCCGCGGCGGCATGGCTGGCGAGCGCGGTGCCCCAGGCACCTGCACCGAAGACAGTGATTTTCATGGCGTTCGCCTCGCTGGTTCAGCCTCAAAGCCGCATTCATCAAGTAACGCGGGCCGGAAAGACAAAACGGGGCCGAGGCCCCGTCTTTGCAACTGACTGCAGCAGGATCAGTGGCGAGCCTGGCTGCCGTCGGGCATCACGATGCCGCTGCTGCCGCCCTGTGCGGCTTCGGCTTCTTCCATGGCTGCCTGCAGGCGTTGTTCGTACAGCGCCTGGAAGTTGATTTCCGACAGGTGGATGGCCTGGAAGCCGGCGCGGGTGATCACGTCAGCGATATTGCCACGCAGGTACGGGTAGAGAATGGTCGGGCAAGCGATGCCCAGCAGCGGGTCGAGCTGCTCCACCGGCACGTTGCGGATATCGAAGATGCCGGCCTGGTGCGCTTCCACCAGGAAGGCAACCTTGTCCTGCACCTTGGTGGTCACGGTACCGGTCACCACCACCTCGAAGATGCCTTCCTGCAGCTGCGAGGCACCCACGTTCACCTGCACTTCCACGGCCGGTGCTTCGGTCTCGAGGAAGATGCCGGGCGAATTCGGCTGTTCGAGCGACATGTCCTTCAGGTACACACGCTGGATGTTGAAGAACGGCTGGTCTTCCTGCTGATTGTTTTGCTGGTCGCTCATGAAAGGCTTCCGGAAAGAGGCGTTGGGCACCTGGCGTACGGACCATCTGCGCCACGGGCTGGAATGGCCCTGGCAACGGCCCGGGTCGGCACCCGGTTGGAAAACGCATATGGTACATGACGCGGGTGACGAATTCACCCGCGCCGAGGCTGCGGGGCCTTCAGGCAGCCAGCAGGGGCACCAGCCCGCCCTGGCGATCGAGCGCCGAGAGGTCGTCGAAGCCGCCCACATGAGTCTCGTCGATGTAGATCTGCGGCACGGTGCGGCGGCCTGTGCGCGTCATCATTTCCTCGCGCTTGCCGGGCTCGCGGTCGATCAGGATCTTCTCGATCGCGTCGACGCCCTTGGCCTTCAGAAGGCGCTCGGCCATCTGGCAATACGGACAAACTACCGTGCTGTACATCACAACGCGGGCCATGCGGTTCTCCTTGAAAAACGGGACTCTGGTCGTAGCTCGGGTGCCGGCAAGCCAGGACTGCGCCACACCGGACAAAGACGGGCGCCCTGCTGGCGCGGCGACGGGGCATGCCCCCGGAGCCGCTTCAGGCGCCCCTTACTTGACTAAGGGCAGGCCGGCTTGCTGCCAGGCGGCCAAGCCGCCTTCGAGCGAATAGATCTCACTGTAACCGGCTTCCTTCAAGACTGCTTGACCCTTGCCCGAGCGCTGGCCGGTCTGGCACACGACGATGATTGGGACGGATTTGTCCTTTGCAAGGCCGGCGGCACGGCTGGGAAGATCCGCGAGTGGCGCGCTCTTGGCTTGCGGCAGGTGGCCCTTGGCGTATTCGGTGGCTTCCCGGATATCCACGACCACCGCATTGCGCTTGTTGATCAGCTGGGTCGCGGCGGCCGGATTGACGGTCTTGCCGGCGGTTCCGCGCGTGATGGCGGGCCAGGCCAGCAGGCCGCCCGACACCACGGCGAGGGCGATCAAGGCAAGGTTGTTGTAGTCGGCGAAGAAATTCACGTTGGCATTCCGGTGGGTTGAGTCGGCGGCATTATAAAATAGACGGTTTCGTGCCCGCGACCCGCCATTGTCTCCTACTTGACACAACTGCGGCGGTATGTGGCATGGCGCACACAGGTTTCTCACGCTTTGGAAGCAGCATGTACAAACTCGTTCTCATCCGCCACGGCGAATCCACGTGGAATCTCGAAAACCGCTTCACTGGCTGGGTCGACGTCGACCTGACCGACACCGGCGTGGCCCAGGCCAAGCTGGGAGGCAAGCTGCTGCGGGAAGCCGGCCTGGGCTTCGACGTAGCCTATACCTCGGTGCTGAAGCGCGCTATCCGCACGCTGTGGCACGTGCAGGACGAAATGGACCTGATGTGGATCCCGGTCCGGAACGAATGGCGCCTGAACGAACGCCACTACGGCGCGCTGTCGGGCCTGAACAAGGCCGAGACCGCCGCCAAGTTCGGCGACGAGCAGGTGCTGGTATGGCGCCGCAGCTACGACACGCCGCCTCCGGCGCTCGAAACGGACGATCCGCGCGTCGCGTACGACGATCCGCGCTATGCCCAGGTGCCGCACGAGCAGATCCCGCTGACCGAATGCCTGAAGGACACGGTGGCCCGCGTGCTGCCGCTATGGAACGAATCCATTGCGCCCGACATCAAATCGGGGAAGCGCGTGGTGATCGCRGCCCATGGCAACAGCATCCGCGCGCTGGTGAAGTATCTGGACCAGGTCTCGGATGACGATATCGTTGGCATCAATATCCCCAATGGCACCCCGCTCGTGTACGAGCTGGACGCCGACCTGCGCCCGCTGCGTCATTACTACCTGGGCGACCAGAAAGCGATCGCCGCCTCCCTGGCCGCCGTGGCGAACCAGGGCAAGGCACGCTGAGGCAAGGGCCGGGCGGGCGCCGCCCAGGCGCATCGCCCGGCCGCCTCATGCAGTGGATCAGGCCTTTTTTGCCGCTCCCTCTTATACTGTCGGACAAAACCGGCCGGTGTGATACGCCAGGCCGGCTCCGACACAGCACAATCCTCACACGTTCAGGCAGCCCTCATGCGTAAGACGCTCAAGAACATAAGTCTTGTTTCTGCCGGACTCGTTGCCGGCGTGCTCGCCACGCTGCAGCTATCGGCCACCGCGCAGAACTCTTCAGGGCCCCTGCCGCTGGAGCAACTGCGCCTGATGGCGGACATCTTTGGCCAGATCAAGCGCGAGTACGTAGAGCCGGTCGATGACAAGAAGCTGCTGACTGAAGCCATCAAGGGCATGGTCGCCAGCCTGGATCCGCATTCGGCCTATCTGGACGAGAAGGATTTCAAGGAACTGCAGGAAGGCACGCGCGGCCGCTTCGCCGGCCTGGGGATCGAAATCTCCCAGGAAGAAGGGCTGGTCAAGGTGATCAACCCGATCGAAGACACACCCGCCTTCCGTGCCGGCATCCAGCCCGGCGACCTGATCACCCGTATCGACGACAAACCCGTGCGCGGCCTGCCGCTCGAACAGGCTGTCAAGCGCATGCGCGGCGAACCGGGCACCAAGGTCACGCTGACCATCTATCGCAAGAGCGAGGAACGCACCTTCCCGGTGTCGATCACGCGCGCCGAGATCCGCGTGCAGTCGGTCAAGGCCAAGCTCATCGACAACGACAAGCTCGCCTGGGTGCGGCTGACCAGCTTCCAGGAGCGCACCGTGGCGGACCTGGGCAAGAAACTGGACGAACTGGCGCAAAAGAACCCGAACCTCAAGGGCGTGATCCTGGACCTGCGCAATAACGGCGGCGGCGTGCTGCAAGGCGCGGTCGGGGTAGCGGCAGCGTTCCTGCCCGATGACGTGACCGTGGTCTCGACCAACGGCCAGGTGCCCGACGCCAAGCGCGTCTACAAGACCACGTTCAACAACTACCGGCTGTCGTCCCTCGAAGACGATCCGCTCAAGAGCCTGCCGGCGCTGTACAAGAAGATCCCGATGGTGGTGCTGACCAACGCCTACTCGGCATCAGCCTCCGAAATCGTCGCCGGTGCGCTGCAGGACCACAAGCGTGCGCTGATCATGGGCAAGACCACCTTTGGCAAGGGCTCGGTGCAGACCGTGCGTCCGCTCACCAACGACACCGGCATCAAGCTGACCATCGCGTACTACTACACGCCGACGGGCAAATCGATCCAGGCCAAGGGCATCCGCCCGGACATCCCGGTCGACCAGAACCCGGAAGGCGATCCTGACGACGCGCTGATCACGCGCGAAATCGACACCGAGCGCCACCTGCATAACAAGCAGGAGTCGGAGGAGCCCGAGATGAACGAGCGCGAGCAGCGCCGCGTCGAGGAGTTGCGCCGGCTGGAGGAAGACAACGCCAAGAAGTCGCCGGAAGAGCGCGACAAGGAACGCAAGAAGAAGCCGATCGAATTCGGTTCGGCCGAGGACTTCATGCTGCAGCAGGCGATCGCACAGCTCGAAGGCCAGCCGGTCAAGCGCTCGAAGTCCAAGCTCGAAGCCGTGGCCGTGTCGGACAAGCCGGCCAAGCCGGCCTCCGCGAAGTCTGGCACCACCCCGGCCAAAGCTGGCGGCAAGACACCAGCCAGCGCCCCGCCGGCGAGCGCACCGATTGGAACGCCGCTGGGCACGCCGACCGGCAAGGCTCCCTGAAAACCTGATGGACGACAGCGGCCCCGCGGGGCCGCTTTTGCATTGCACGCCATGAACGACGATCAACTGCTGCGCTATTCGCGGCATATCCTGCTCGACGAACTCGGCATCGAGGGACAGAGCCGGCTGCTGGCCAGCCACGCGCTGGTGATTGGCGCCGGCGGCCTGGGCGCCGCAGCCCTGCCCTACCTGGCCTCCGCCGGCGTTGGCACCATTACCGTGGTCGATGACGACGTGGTCGACCTGACCAACCTGCAGCGCCAGGTCATCCATACCACCGCCAATGTCGGCCGACCCAAGGTGGAGTCTGCGCGTGAAGGCATGCTGCGCATCAACCCCGGCATCGACGTCCGCCTGGTGCAGGCTCGCGTGGGCGCCGCCGAACTGGCGCAACTGGTGGCCGGGGCCGATGTGGTGCTCGATTGCTGCGACAACTTCGACACGCGCCAGGCGGTCAACCGCGCCTGCGTGCGGCACAACGTGCCGCTGGTGTCCGGCGCTGCGCTGCGCTTCGACGGGCAGATCAGCGTGTTCGACCGCCGCCAGCCGGGCGCACCCTGCTATGCCTGCCTGTTCCCGCCCTCACAGCCGGCGCAGGAAGTGGCCTGCGCCACCATGGGCGTATTCGCGCCGCTGGTGGGCATGGTCGGCACCGTGCAAGCGGCAGAGGCGCTCAAGCTGCTGATGGGGATCGGCACCACCCTGGCCGGCCGGCTGCTGATGGTCGATGCGCTCGGCATGGAATGGACCACCATGCGCCTTGGGCGCGTGCCGGATTGCGAAGTCTGCGGCGGCGGCGAGGCCCACGGGGACGCCGGCCACTAAGCGCCAGTCATGCGCGCGTACGCTCGCGCAGGAAGGCGAGCGCGGCGGTGCGCTCGCCGCGGAATACGATCCTGGCCTCGCGCCGCTCGCGCTGGTAGGCATACATGGGATCGTAGTATTGCCGCAGCAAAACCCCGATCCATCCCCGGTGCAGCTCGGTCTGGCCCGACTCGGCCTGGCGCTCCAGCGCCTGCCCCAGCAAGTCGGAGAGCCGCTCGTAGAGGGCTCCGCCGAGCCGCCTGGATATTGCCGCCATCGCATCCCGCAGGCGTGCGGCATAAGCGGCGAATCCCGCCTCCTCGCCAAGCGCCTCGATGAATTCCTGCGACAGGCCAAGCACGTAGTCCTCCAGCACACGATCCACGCGCGCCTCGAAAGGCTCCTCGAGCCAGACCAGCGGCGCCGCCTGCATGGCGAGGTAGAAGGACTGCGGCAGGTTCCGGGCGCCGATGAAGCGCCCTTCGTCCTCGACCACCAGGGCAGCACGCCCGCTCGCGCGGTGGCGCAACAGCGCGACCGCCAGATCGCTCTCGAAATCGATTTGCGTGGGCTGCGCGACCGCGCGCCGGCCGAAACTGGAACCGCGATGGCGGGCCTCGCCCTCCAGGTCGATGGCCGCATCCTGGCTAGCCATCAGGTCGGCGATCAGCTCGGTCTTGCCGCTGCCAGTCAGTCCGCCCAGTATCAGCAGGCCGCACTCGGCGGCGGCGGCATCGATGACGTCGATCAGGTAAGCGCGCATCGCCTTGTAGCCGCCCGTCACGCGCGGATAGGCAATGCCGGCATCGTCGCGCAGCCACTGCTGCACGATCTGCGAACGCATGCCTCCCCGGAAGCAATACAGATAGCCCTCCGGATGCGCCCGCGCAAACGCCGCCCAGGCGGCGGTGCGCGCGGCGCGGACGTCGCCGCTCACAAGGCGGTGGCCCAGCGCGATCGCGGCCTGCTGCCCCTGCTCCTGATAGCACAAGCCCACCTGGTGGCGCTCGTCGTCGTCCATCAGCGGCAGGTTCACCGCGCCAGGGAACGCACCGCGCGCGAATTCCACCGGCGCGCGTACATCGAGCAAAGCGGCACCGGACAGGAAAAGCCGGCGGAAATCGCACGCATCGTCGCGCATCAGATCACCTCGACGGCGTACTGGCCCTGCACCACCATCTCACCAACCGGTGCCAATGCCAGGCCGGACTCGGCACAGGCAGCGTGGAATTCGGCTTCGCCGGCAGGCTCGACCGCCACCAGCAGACCGCCGCTGGTTTGCGGATCGCACAGCACGGCGCGCTGCACCTCGCTCAGCGCGCCGCCCAGGTTGCCTATGCCGGCGCCAATCCGCGCGCCATAGCTATCGAAGTTGCGCTGCGTACCGCCAGGCACGCAACCGGCGTCCACATAGCGCAATACCTCCGGCAGCAGCGGCACCGCCGAGTAGTCGAGGCGAGCGGTAAGGCGGCTGCCATCGGCCATTTCAACCAGGTGCCCGAGCAGACCAAAGCCGGTCACGTCCGTCATGGCCCGCACGCCGGCCAGCTTGCCAAAACGGCTGCCGGGGCGGTTGAGCACGCACATCCAGTCACGCGCCAGGTGCGCATCCTGCGCGCGCAGCCGGCCCTGCTTCTCGGCCGTGGTCAACACGCCGATGCCCAGCGGCTTGGTCAGGTAAAGGCGGCACCCGGCGGTGGCGGTATCGTTGCGCTTCAGGTGCGCGCGGTCGACCACACCCGTCACCGCCAACCCGAAGATGGGCTCCGGGGCATCGATGGAATGCCCGCCGGCAAGCGGGATGCCGGCATCCTCGCAGGCGCGCCGACCACCGGCCACCACCTCGCGCGCCACCTCGGGTGGCAGCAACTTCACCGGCCAGCCGAGGATGGCGATGGCCAGCAACGGATCGCCCCCCATCGCATAAATGTCGCTGATGGCATTGGTGGCGGCGATGCGTCCGAAGTCGAAGGGATCATCGACGATCGGCATGAAGAAATCGGTGGTGGAAACCACGCCGCGGCCGTGATCCAGCCCGTCCAGCGCGTAGACGGCCGCGTCGTCGCGGGAGGCATTGCCGACCCACAGGCGCGGGTCGAGATGCTGATTGCCGCTGCCGGCCAGGATCACATCGAGCACCTGTGGCGATATCTTGCAGCCGCAGCCGGCACCATGGCTGTACTGCGTCAGGCGAATGGGTTCTGCCATGATCCTCGGCTCCTGTTTCGTGGCGTTTGCGAATGCGTGCGCTCGCTCATCTGCAMCCTATATGCTATCTGGCGCCTCTCGCCGCTGCACGCGCGGATCGCGGGCAAGCTGGCGCCGGCACGGCAACGGCGATGGCTGCGAAGCGACTGGCAAGGAATGGGAATCCGAATGAGAAGAGTTACTACCCGGATGCGGGGAGAGGCGGCAGCACCGAACGGCGCCGCGCGAGCGCGGCCACTGCGTTCTTGCGAACCCGCGGCCGACTGCTGGGCGGATTACTGCTCGCCCGGCTCCATCTGCGACTGCAGATAGTTCGGCAGACCAACCTTGTCGATCAGGTCGAGCTGCGTTTCGAGGTACTCGATATGCTCTTCGGTGTCGGTCAGGATGTCGACCAGGATCTCGCGGCTAACGTAGTCGCCCACCGATTCGCAGTAAGTAATGCCTTCCTTGACGGTGGCATGCGCGCCTTGCTCGAGCTTCAGGTCGCACTTGAGCATTTCCGGGGTGTCTTCGCCCAGCAGCAGCTTGTTGAGGTCTTGCAGGTTGGGCAGCCCATCGAGCATGAGGATGCGGTCGATCAGGCGATCGGCGTGCTTCATCTCGCCGATGGATTCTTTGTACTCCACGTCGCCGAGCTTCTTGAGGCCCCAGTGGCGGTACATGCGAGCATGCAGGAAGTATTGGTTGATCGCGGTCAGCTCGTTCTTCAGCTGCGCGTTCAGATGTTGGATGACCTTCTTGTCACCTTTCATAGGAGGCTCCTGTAGCAACGGGCCCCCGCAAAAACGCGAAGCGGCGCAAGACGCGCCGCATGCAGTCTGAACGACCGAAACCGCGCCGTAACCTGATAGTTACGGGCGAGTTCAAGCAACCAGCTCGGTACGCTGATCGTTCGCGACTGCCGGGTCCCGAGTGTCCATTATGGCACGTGGACCCGAAGGCGAACAGGAGGAAATGTCCACGACCTGGATGGTGGCGACCTTGACATTGCGGACCGCGGCGACGCCTTCGCAAAGGACCTGTTGCGCGCATTCGCGGCAACGGCCACAGCAGGTGCCCACGCCCAGCGTTTCAGCCAGCTCGTCGAGCGTGGCCACGCCAAGATGCGCGGCCCCATGGATTTCTCGGTCAGTAACCTGATTGCAGATGCAAACGTACACAAATCCCTCCTTGAGAGAGGGGTGACACCGGCATGTCACCCGCGATGTACGTCAGAATATCAGAGATCGAAAATGATAACAATTCCCATTAAGCCACAAAATGTACATGCCAACCACACGGCACTTACGCAGGAAATTGTGGATTGAGACAACGTCACAAGCCGCATTAAAGTGCCTTATAATGCTCACTGAGAGTGTTGCATTTCCCGAAAAACCTTAGTCTGTACAGGGTTGTCAGTCGCAATCAGAGCTGCTTCAGCGCGCAGGCCAGTTCCTCCGGCTCGTAGGCGCTCAGCACCTGCTCGACCAGCCGTTCCAGCCGTTCGCAGTCGGCATGCAGGACTTCCTGCTTGACCCGCAGCAACTGCGAAGGATGCATCGAGAATTCGCGCAGCCCCATGCCCAGCAGTAGCCGGGTCATGGCGGGATCTCCGGCCATTTCGCCGCACACCGCCACCGGCACGCCGGCGTGGTTGGCCTCGCGGATGGTGCGCGCGATCAGTTGCAGCACCGCCGGATGCAGCGGGTCGTAGAGATGGGCCACGGCGTTATCGGCGCGGTCGATGGCAAGCGTGTACTGGATCAGGTCGTTGGTGCCGATGGAGAGGAAATCCATGCGCCGCAGGAACAGCGGCAGCATCAGCACGGCGGCCGGGATCTCGATCATCGCTCCGACCCTGATAAACGGGTCGAAAGCCTGGCCACGGACGTCAAGCTGGCGCTTGGCCTGTGCGATCAGGTCCAGAGTCTGGTCTATCTCGCGCGCGTGGGCCAGCATCGGGATCAGCAGCCGCACCGGCCCGAAGGCCGAGGCCCGCAGCAATGCACGCAACTGGGTCAGGAACATGGCCGGCTCGGACAGCGACCAGCGGATCGCGCGCAAGCCGAGCGCGGGGTTGAGCGCGGTTTCGAAATCGTCGCCGCGCCCATCGCGCCCCTCCCGGCCATCCAGCGGCTTGTCGGCGCCGATATCGATGGTGCGGATGGTGACCGGCAGCCCGTGCATGGCGTCCACCGCGCCGCGATATGCCTGGAACTGCTCTTCCTCGTCGGGCAGCTCCCCGCGTCGGTTCATAAACAGGAATTCCGAGCGGAACAGGCCCACGCCGACCGCGCCGGCGGTCAGCGCCGCGGTCGCGTCTTCGGACATCTCGATATTGGCCAGCAGGTCGATCTCAAGCCCGTCCAGCGTCACGGCAGGCGTATGGCGCAGGCGTTGCAGGCGCTTTTTCTCCAGTGCCCGCTCGCTCTGCCTGTGCCGGTATTCCTCGAGGATGATGGCCGACGGATCGACGATGACCAGGCCGGCATCGCCATCGATGATGACCCAGTCGTCCTGGCGGATGAGTTCGCTGGCGCTTTGCACGCCCACCGCGGCAGGGATGTCGAGGCTGCGCGCGACGATGGCGGTATGGGAGGTGCGCCCGCCGAGATCGGTCACGAAGCCGTGGAACACGGTATGGCGAAACTGCAGCATGTCGGCCGGCGAGATGTCGTGGGCCACCACGATCACGCCGGGTGCCGGCTCGCCATCGGGCGCCAGGGACGAAGGCGGCACCGGGGCCGGCGCCAGCACGGCCGCGCCGGCCAGCACCTTGAGAATGCGCTCGACCACCTGGCGGATATCCGCCTTGCGTTCGCGCAGGTATTCGTCCTCGATTTCGTCGAACTGCCGCATCAGTTCTTCGAGCCGCGTGGTCAGCGCCCATTCGGCGTTATAGCGCCGGTTGCGGATCAGTGCCTCGGGCTCGCGCGCAAGCGCCTCGTCGTCGAGGATCATCGCATGCACATCAAGGAASGCGCCCAGCTCTTCCGGGGCTTCGCGCGGGAGATCGCGCTTTAGCGTGACCAGTTCGGCCCGCACCGCCGCGCGTGCCGCGCGCAGGCGTTCCACCTCGGCCTCAAGCCGATCTTCGTCGACCAGGTAATGGGAGACATCAAGCGCAGCAGGCGCCAGCAAATGCGCGCGCCCGATGGCGACGCCGCGCGAGACCGGGATGCCGTGCAGGGCAAATGGCATGTACCGCTCCGTCAGGAACGTTTAAAAAGTCTGGCCAGGGCCAGCAACCTTGGAAGCGGTGCCAGGATGAAACGAAGCGGCCCTGGCCAGGCGCGCCGCGGCGTTCCGTGCCGCCGCTTTCATCCCGAATCGGCTTCCTACTCTCCTTCGCCGAAGCGGTTGGCGATGAGCGCCAGCAACGCGTCCATCGCCTCTTGCTCATCGGGTCCGTCGGTCTCGATGGTCACGGTGGAGCCGATGCCGGCGGCCAGCAGCATCACGCCCATGATGCTCTTGGCGTCGACTTGCCGACCGTTGCGCGACATCTTGACCTGACTGACGAAGTTACCCGCCAGTTGCGTCAGCTTGGCGGAAGCCCGTGCATGCAGCCCGAGCTTATTGATGATGTTGGTGTCCCTCTGCAGCATATTTGTCGGGATGATTTGCGATCTGGTTCTGGACGGTGGTGGAGCCTACCTGCAGCACACCCTGCGAGCCTCCCGCCAGCGCCTTGAGGGCAAGCTGGTCGAGTTTCTCGGTACGGTAGCAAATGGCACGCACCAGCATGGGAAGATTGACGCCGGCGAGCACCTTGACGCGGCCCGGCTCGGCGAGGCGGGCCGCGATATTGGCCGGCGTGGCACCAAAGATATCGGTCAACACCAGCGCGCCATTGTCTTCGCTGACCTCGGCCAGGCGCCGCCGGGCTTCGGCCAGCACGGCCGCAGGCTCGGCGTCGGGCATGACGTCGATGGCTTCAAGCCGTTGCGGCTGGCCGCAGTAGACGTGGGCGGCGCACTCGCGCAATGCCGAAGCCAGCGGGGCGTGCGCGATGATCAGGATGCCTGCCATGGTGGTGAATCCGTTGGATTGACGCGATTGTAGCAGGCACGCTGGCCGGAGATTCAGCTCGGCGCCCCGGTTTGGCGCGGCGCCAACAGCTCAGCGGCCACGGGCCTGCACGGCTTGCTCCAGCGCATCGATAAACATGGCGGCAACCTGGAAGCCGGTCTGCTGGGTGATTTCCTGAAAACAGGTCGGACTCGTCACATTGACTTCGGTGAGGTAATCGCCGATCACATCCAGCCCGACCAGCAGCAAACCGCGCTCCCACAGGCCCGGCGCCAGCGACTCGGCGATTTCGCGGTCGCGCGCGGAAAGCTCCTGGGCGCGGCCGGTACCACCCGCGGCCAGGTTGCCGCGCACTTCGCCATCCTTGGGAATGCGCGCCAGCGAATATGGCACGGGCACGCCGCCGATCAGCAGGATGCGCTTGTCGCCGTCCTTGATGGCGGGGATATAGCGCTGCACCATCAGGGTGCGCGCGCCGTCCTCGCCCAGGGTCTCGATGATGGCGCCAAGGTTCATGCCGTCCGGGCCGACCCGGAAGATTCCCATCCCGCCCATGCCGTCGAGCGGCTTGAGAATGACATCGCGATGCTCCGCATGGAAAGCGCGGATACGGTCGGCATCCCGCGTGACCAGCGTCGGCGTGATGAATTCGGGATACTGGGCAATCGCCAGCTTCTCGGAATGGTCGCGAACCGCCTGCGGCTTGTTGAACACATTGGCGCCCTGCGACTCCGCCAGTTCCAGCAGCCAGGTGCTGGTGACGTATTCCATGTCGAACGGCGGGTCCTTGCGCATCAGCACGGCATCGAAGCCCGTCAGCAGCTGCAGGCTGGCCTCGCCGGTGCGGTACCAGTCATGCGGATCGCCTGTGAGTTGCAGCGGATGCACAACCGCCTCCACCTGGTCGGCCGACAGCGACAGCTGCGACTGCAGGCAAGAAAACAGCTCGTGCCCGCGCTCGACCGCCTCGACCATCATGGCGTACGTCGAATCCTTGTAGGTCTTGAAGGTGTGCAGCGGATCGGTAATAAACAGAATACGCATGATGGCTCGTCCCGGTCGCAGGGTTGCCGCGTGGTTTGCGCGGCGCGTCAAGGCGCCGCCAGCGGGGCAGCGCCATTTCAGACATGTCAGAGAATCGGATTCGGGTCCGTCTTCTCGAGTTCCAGCGACGCCGCCAGCAAGGCCARCCTCGCCACCACGCCGTACATGTAGAAACGGTTCGGCACCGCTGCGCCAGGCTTGGCATGGCTGTCGGGAATGCCATTGGGCGCGAAGGCCAGTGGCACGAAATGCATGCCCGGCGCATTCAGGTTCTCGTCGTTGCCGCGGCCTGTATGGACGCGGTAGAAGCCGCCGACCACATAGCGGTCGATCATGTACACCACCGGCTCGGCCACCGCCTCGTTGACCTTCTCGAAGGTGTGCACCCCTTCCTGGATGATGACGTCGTTGACCTCAAGGCCTTCCTTGACGACGCTCATCTTGTTGCGTTCCTTGCGGTTCAGCCCCTTGATTTCGGAAGGATCCTTGATGGTCATGATGCCCATGCCGTAGGTGCCCGCGTCGGCCTTGACCACCACATAGGGTGTTTCCTTGATGCCGTACTCGCGGTACTTCTTGGCGATCTTCTTGAGCACGCCTTCGACCGAGTCGGCCAGTGCCTCTTCACCCACGCGCTCGTGGAAATCGATGCCCGAGCACTTGGCGAAGTACGGGTTGACCATCCACGGATCGACGTCGATCAGCTTGGCAAACTTCTTGGCAACCTCGTCGTAGGCGGCGAAATGGCTCGACTTGCGGCGCGTCGACCAGCCCGCGTGCAGCGGCGGCAGCAGGTATTGCTCGTTGATGTTCTCCAGGATCGGCGGAATGCCGGCSGAGAGRTCGTTGTTGAGCAGGATCGARCAGGGRTCGAAGTCCTTCAGCCCCAGGCGGCGACCGCGCGCGCCCAGGCGGGCCAACGGCTCCACCACCAGCGTCTGGCCGTCGGGCAACTCGATCGGGGTCGGTTCGGTGATGTCTTCGGACAGCGAGCCCAGGCGGACATTAAGACCGGCCTGGCGCATGATCAGCGACAGCCGCGCCACGTTCTGCAGGTAGAACATGTTACGGGTGTGGCGCTCGGGGATCAGCAGCAGGTTCTTGGCGTCCGGGCAGATCTTCTCGATTGCCGCCATGGCCGCCTGGACGGCCAAGGGCAACATTTCGGGCGCCAGGTTGTTGAAGCCGCCGGGGAACAGGTTGGTATCGACCGGGGCCAGCTTGAAGCCGGCATTGCGCAGGTCGACCGAACAATAGAACGGAGGCGTATGTTCCTGCCATTCCAGCCTGAACCAGCGCTCGATGGACGGCGTCGCATCCAGGATCTTTTTTTCCAGCTCGAGCAGCGGACCGTTCAGCGCGGTGATGAGATGCGGGACCATATACATCCTAGTGATCGTCTTTATCGTTCGCCCAGATTGTAGAGGAACGGCCAATTGGCTGCTGGCGCCGCCTGAATAAGCATATGCGAGCGACAGCATAAGGGATAAGGGATACGGATATGGGGGTGCGGCTCAGGAATAAAAGGGGGGGGGTGGGCGCAGGAGCAATCGGAGACACTTCCGGGCGACCTGCCGGCGAGGGCCGCGGGCAGGAAAAAAAAAGCGCGACCGGAGCCGCGCTTTCAAATGGCCTGACAGATACGGGGAGCGTTCTGCAGGTGGAGGAAACTGCCTCACTCGCACTGTATGTGCGCTACCCCCTGAAAACAATTGAAGCTTTTTAAGATCGGATTTAAGCACTTTGCGAAGAACAGCGCCGCCATCCCGGCCAATGACGGCGGGATGCGCCCCGATTCCGCCACGAAGCGTGCCGCCTGACCGAAAAAAGCCCGGCACAAGGCCGGGCGAAACTCCTGAGAGAAGATTCCCAATCAGCTCTCCAGCACAACACCATTGCGATCAGGCTTCATACGCGGTCTCGCCGTGCGAGGTGATATCCAGGCCCTCGCGCTCTTCTTCTTCCGGCACCCGCAGGCCGATCAGCATATCCACCAGCTTGAAGGCCACGAAGGCCACCACGCCCGACCACACGATGGTGGTAAGCACGCCTTCGAACTGGATCCACAACTGGCCCATGATCGAATAGTCGTCCGCCACCTTATTGGTCACGTAGTCGTAAATCCCCGTGCCGCCCAGGCTCGGCGAGGCAAACACGCCGGTCAGCAACGCACCCAGGATGCCGCCCACGCCGTGCACGCCAAAGACATCCAGGGAGTCGTCCATGCCCAGCAGCTTCTTCAGGCCGGTCACGCCCCACAGGCACAGCAGGCCAGCGGCGATACCGATCACGATGGAGCCCATCGGGCCCACGAAGCCGGCCGCCGGGGTGATGGCCACCAGGCCTGCCACCGCGCCCGAAGCGCCGCCCAGCATCGAGGGCTTGCCCTTGCTGATCCATTCGCCGAAGGTCCAGGACAGCACTGCGGCGCAGGTCGCCAGCAGCGTGTTGACAAAGGCCAGCGCAGCCGAACCGTTGGCTTCCAGCGCCGAACCGGCGTTGAAACCGAACCATCCGAACCACAGCAGCGAGGCGCCGACCATGGTGAAGGTCAGGCTGTGCGGACGCAGGGCCTCACGGCCGAATCCGATGCGCTTGCCGAACATGAAGGCACCCACCAGGCCAGCGACGGCTGCGTTGATGTGCACCACCGTGCCGCCGGCGAAGTCGAGCGCGCCCTTCTGGAACAGCCAGCCAGCCTTGGCGGTGGCTGCGGTACCTGCTGCCGCGTCGGTGTACAGGTCAGGACCGGGCCAGAACCAGACCATATGGGCCATCGGGATGTACGAGAAGGTGAACCACAGCACCACGAACACCAGCACGGCCGAGAACTTGGCGCGTTCGGCAAAGGCGCCGATGATCAGGCCGCAGGTAATGGCCGCGAAAGCGCACTGGAATGCGAAGTAAGCCAGTTCCGGCACCACCACGCCCTTGCTGAAGGTGGCAGCCACGGCATCGACGTTGAGCCCCTTCATGAAGAGCCGGTCGGTGCCGCCAAAGAAGGCGTTGCCCTCGGTGAAGGCGAAGCTGTAGCCGTAGATGGCCCACAGCAGCGACACCAGCGAGAAGATCACCAGGCACTGCATCAGCACCGACAGCATGTTCTTCGAGCGGACCAGGCCGCCGTAGAACAGTGCCAGGCCCGGCAGCGTCATCAGGATCACGAACGCCGTGGAAACCAGCAGCCACGCGGTATCGCCCTTGTTGGGCACCGGTGCAGGCGCCGCGGCGGGGGCGGCAGCCTCTGCAGGCGCAGCCGCCGCTGCCGCGGGAGCAGGGGCAGCTGCAGGTACGGCGGTGGCAGCGGCCGGCGCGGAGGCTTCGGGCGCGGGCTTGTCCTGTGCCACGGCGTGGGTGGACAGGCCGATGCCGGCCGTGCCCAGGGCCAGCGCCACGGCGCCGGTTGTCAGGATGCGCTTGAACCAGGATTTCATTGTGATTAACCTCTTGTCGTTGGGCTGTGCGTCACAGCGCGTCGCCGCCGGTCTCGCCGGTACGAATGCGGATGACCTGCTCGATGGGCGCGACAAAGATCTTGCCGTCGCCAATCTTGCCGGTCCGCGCCGATTTCTCGATCGCCTCGATGGCCCGGTCGACCACATCGTCCGGGACGGCCACTTCGATCTTCACCTTGGGCAGGAAGTCCACGATGTACTCCGCGCCCCGGTACAGTTCGGTGTGACCCTTCTGGCGACCGAAGCCCTTGACTTCAGTCACGGTGATGCCGGACACGCCCACATCCGAGAGCGCTTCGCGCACCTCGTCGAGCTTGAACGGCTTGATGACGGCGATGATCAGTTTCATCCGATTTCTCCTCTGAGCGGGACGGCCCGGCGTGCGTCCGGCGCCCGCTCAACCTGATGCGTGTTTAGAAAGTCTTGGTGATCGAAGCCCAGGCGGTAGCCTTGCCGACATAGCGGCCAGACGTATTGGTGTAGACCGAGTTGTGGGCATTGGTATCGATATAGGCGATCGCCAGTGCGAAGCCCTTGCCCAGGTCCTTGGTCAGCCCCAGCTTCCAGTCCGTGTACGAGGCGCTGTTCACGTGTTTCACGTTCTGGTAGCCCACGTGGGCGTTCAGCGTCAGGTCCCAGAAATTCAGCGGCACATTGGCCGACAGGTCGGCGTAGTAGCTGTACTTGCTGTCGGCGAATCCGAACAGGTTGGTCAGCGCCTGCGAATACTTGAAGAACACAGGACCGTAGCCGGCGCCGACATACACTTCCCGGCGCCGACATACACTTC
>NZ_JBFTNE010000040.1:0-66511 GCF_056397325.1 Cupriavidus sp. 05N39 | reverse complement strand
TGTAGAGGCCAAATCAGAATGTCCGCTTCCAGCCACATCAGAATGTCCTCTGGATAGACCTATACTGGTAGCGCCTGGGCTGGACGGGAGCGCGCCATGAAGGATCGGGGGTTGATCACCATGAGTCTGCGCGAAGTTGACCGCTTCAAGGTCATTCAGGCAACGGCCGAGGGCCTCCTGGCGCAATGGCGTGCCGCGGAGCGCCTGGATTTGACGGCGCGACAGGTCCGGCGGCTGGTCCAGCGCTGGCGATCCGATGGCCCTATGGGCTTGTTGTCGCGCCAGCGCGGGCAGCCAGGCCATCGCCAACTGCCGAGGATGCTCGAAGCGCAGGCACGCGCGCTAATCCAGGAGCATTACGCCGATTACGGTCCCACGCTGGCCTGCGAGAAGCTGCGCGAGTGCCATGGCATCGAGCTGGCCAAGGAGACCGTGCGCCGGATCATGATCGACGCCGGCTTCTGGGTCCCGAGGAAGCTGCGTCCGCCCAAGATGTACCAGCCGAGAAGCCGCCGCGCCTGCCTGGGCGAGCTGGTGCAGATCGATGGCAGCGAGCATGCATGGTTCGAGGATCGCGCCCCCATGTGCACGTTGCTGGTCTATGTCGACGATGCCACCAGCCGGCTGATGCAGTTGCTGTTCGTGCCGACCGAGTCAACCTTCGCCTATTTTGCCGCGACGCGCGCCTATATCGAGCGCCACGGCAAGCCGGTGGCGTTCTACAGCGACAAGGCCAGCATCTTTCGGGTCAATGCCAAAGGTGTCACCACRGGGCGGGACTATACGCAGTTCGGGCGCGTGCTGTACGAGCTGAATATCGAGAGCCTGTGTGCCAATAGCAGTCAGGCTAAAGGCCGCGTGGAACGCATGAATGGCACGCTGCAGGACCGGCTGGTCAAGGAACTGCGCCAGCGCGGCATCGMGACGCTGGCCGAGGCTAATGCCTTTGCCCCGGTCTTCCTGGCGGACTTCAATGTGCGCTTCGCCAAGGTGCCAAGAAGCGACTTCAATGCGCACCGTCTCGTACGACCCGACGAGGACCTCGAGCGCATCTTTACCTGGCGCGAATGGCGCAAAGTCTCCAACCGACTGACGCTGCAGTACGATCGCAAGCTGTACCTCATCACCGACCAACCCGAGCATCGGCCCCTGATTCATCGTTACATCGAAGTGGCCGAATATCCGGACGGCCGTATCGAGCTGTGGGCCGATGGCGCTGCCCTGCCCTACGTTCTCTATGACCGGTTGTCCGAGATCGATCAGGGCGCGGTGGTGGAGAACAAGCGGCTAGGGCATGTGCTGGAGATCGCSCAGCGCGTGCAGGCCCAGCGCGACAATCGTCGGATCCAGGCGGCACCGTCGCGCACGCTGACTGGCCAAAAACCGCGGCAGCAGCGGGAACCAGCGACACCCGGCACGAAACCACAACGGCAACTGAACGCGGAAGACTTGCGTCGCGCCATCGATGAACTGGCGCAACCGCCCCACCCTGTAGATACGTTACCGCCTCAGGCCAGCTCGACTGCGTTACGGAAACAGCCAAGAAAAAGACGCAAGAGAACCAACACCATCCTGCACTAGACCGGACATTCTGATCTAGCCAAAGACCGGACATCTGAATCTAGCCTAGACAAAAACCTGTCAGGGCTAAGTTGTAATGKCCGTTTTTTCCAATCAGAAGCCCAAGATGGTGGCCATGTCGACATCCAGCTGGATCTGGGGCGGGCTACTAGTAGGCAGGCCGTCGTAAAGGACGGTCTAACGGCTGGTGCCGTGGACTAGCCTTGGGCTTTGGATTTGTTCAGGGTGACGGCGGCGCGAATGAGAGTTTTCAACGCCTCCTCGTCTATCTTCTCGCCCTCGCGGAAGTCGATGGCACGCCTTGTGTTTCCGTCAAGACTGGAGTTGAAAAGGCCCGAAGGATCCACCAGAGCCGCCCCTTTGGCGAAGGTCATCTTCACGACATTCTTGTAAGTCTCGCCTGTGCAGATCAATCCGTCGTGCGACCACACCGGAACCCCTCTCCACTTCCACTCCTCGACGACTTCAGGATCGGCTTCCTTGACTAAAGTACGGAGCCGGTTGAGCATCTTGCCCCGCCAGTCGTCTAGCTCCTTGATTCTCGCGTCGATCAGCTGAGAAGGAGACTTGCTTTCCTGCAACCCGCTCTTCGTCATGCCCGTGTCAGTAGTGTTCGACCTACTGCTGAGGGATATCCGGCTGCCGGGCAGTCGGAGATGGGACCAGGATTGCCCCTTCTCCCGCCAGTCGGTGGAGTGCGGGGATACCTCTAAAAAGAGGTTCATTGTGCACTTATTCGACGTACAATGCGGAACGTCCCGATCCGGTCAACGTCTACTTCGCTCTTCCGTCCGGGATGGAACGCATGTAAATGCAAAGTTGGCCGATTTGTTCGAAGTTAAAGTTAACGTAACCTGAGAAGAATAAAGTTGAAAAAGAAACTGAATGGTTTGTTCACTACCGCATTGGTGCTGGCTGCATCCACCGTCTCGGTCGCGAGCCCGGTTTTCGCGGAAGAGATGACGCCAGTTAATGTGGCTGATCTGTACATAAAGACCATCATCAATCATGACGAAAGCAGCGTAAACTCGCTGAACAATTATCTGAGGCCCGCCCGAAAAATCGCGGGACAGACGGGGGATTTCGCGTCGTTTGCTGATCTGGTCAAGGCTGACAAGGAATATCCAGATGACATGGCCAAGGATATTCTGGAACTGTTCCCTGCCCAATTGCAGCCAGCGCTGAAGCCTTCCGTGATGGAGTTGATGAAGAGCGTACTGAACGCCAAGAATCGGACCGAATGCAAGTCCTTGACCTCCAGGCAGGCCAAGTCGAACGGTGGGATGCAGACGAGCCTCGTGAAGTTCGAGTGTCAGGTGGTCAAAGTGCCGGAGCGCTGGCCCGCCGCGGTTCAGCGGCTTGCCGGGAGCAAGTGCAGTGCGCAGGAGTGCCAGAAGGAGATCCAGAACATCAGGAAATCCTATGAGTCGTCAGCAACTCAGACGTGGCGTGGTGAATTCCCGCTCGCTCGCGAGAAAAACGGTGGAGCCTGGCGCAATGATTTCCCGCGCGAAGCACTCGACGAGATCTGGGACCTCATTTAACCCGATCACGGCGCCTCATCCCCCACCGCGCTCCGGATCTGCGCCGCCAGCTGCATCAGGTGCGGCTTGAGAAGGCGCGCGGCGCTGGCCGGCGTTGCCTGCGTGGCCGTGCTGACGTTCAGGATGTGGATTGCGTAGCTCTTGAACACCAGCGGTGTGGAAAGCGCGACCACTTCCGGCTGCCAGCTGGCCATGCACCAGCCGTGCTTCCGTACCTGCTCGATGCCCTGCGCGATCTGTTGCTCCAGCGCCGGCCAGTTGGCGCGCAGGCGCTTGCCGAAGCCTTCCAGCAAGGCCTTGGTCTCCCGCGCCGGGGCTGCGGCCAGGTAGGCGCGGCCCAGGGACGTATGCTCCATCGGCACGCGCTGGCCGGTCACCACGGTGCGAAGCGAGACCTTGCGGCTATAGCGGATGGACTCCAGGTAGACCATCTCGTCGCGATCGGCCATGGCCAGCCCGACATTGATGTGCTGGCTTTGCGCCAGTTCGCGCATCAACGGTGCCGCCGCTTGCAGGACCACCGAGCCGCTGCGCATGGCGTGGGCCAGGCTGAGGACCGGTGCGCCGAGCCGGTAGGCGCGCAGCGTTGGGTCGTATTGGAGGAAGCCGGCGTCCACCAGGCTTTGCGTGAGCCGGCTGACGGTGGAGCGCGGCAGGCCGGTACGCTCGGCCAGCTCGCCGTTGCCCAGTACCTCCGAGCCCGGACGAAAGGCCCGGAGTATCTCCATGCCGCGTTCGAGGGAGCGGTTTGCCGACGTGCTGGTCGCTCTTCCTCGCGCTCTCGTCAGTGCTTGTTCGGGGTTCAAGGCGTTGCTCCTGATGGGGCCGATTTCCGGTAGCCGGAATCAAGCGTATCGGAGCGGAGTTTGACATAGCCAGCGCTCGCGGAACCGGGCACATTGCGACTCTGCGCGCGCTCTTACGCCCTCTCCTGCCCTCTTTAGTCCGCCAGCACGACAACGCCATCCGCCGCCTTCACTCCTTGGGAGGCCGGCAGCACAAAGACCGGGTTGATCTCCGCCTCCACCAGCCGCTCGCCCAAGGCTGCGGTCATGGCGGAGAAAGCCACAATGGCGTCCGCGAGGGCGTCGACGTCAGCCTTGGGCCRCCCCCGGAAGCCATCCAGCAGCGGCCAGGTCTTGAGTTCGCGAATCATGCCCAGCGCTTCGGCGCGCGACAGCCCCCCCGCCGGCGGGAGCATGCGCAGGGTGGTGTCCTTGAACAGCTCCGCCGCGACGCCGCCCATGCCGAGCAGGATCGCGGTGCCGAGGGCATCGCGGTGCATGCCGAGGATCATCTCGACACCGCCGCTGACCATCTCCTGGACGAGGAAGCGCCGCGGCACCACGCCGGTATGCGCGTGCACGTCGGCGCACATGCCCGAAAGGCGGCCCGCCACGTCTTCTGGCGACAGGTTGACGGCTACGCCGCCGACATCGCTCTTGTGCGTGATCTCGGCCGAGAGGATCTTCAGCACCACGCGCGCGCCCAGGCCGCAGGCGGCCGCGGCTGCCTCTTCTCCGTTCGCGACGATGGTTTCGCGCACGGCGGGGATGCCGAAGCGCGCGAACAGTTGCTTTGCGGCCGCTTCGTCGAGCGCGCCGCATGGGTAGTCCGCTGCGGCGCGGACGGCGTTGGCATGCGCGGCGGGCAAGCCGGGCGTCGTAGCCTGGTCTGCCGGCGTCTCGCGCCATTGCGCGGCGCGCAGCATTGCGTCAAATGCCACGGTACAGCTTTCCGGCGCGCTGAACGCGGGCACGCCGCGCTCGTTCAACAAGCTGGCAGCCTGCGGCGCATGTGGGCTGACATATGCCAGGATCGGCTTGTCGCTGGTGGGCAGGCATTGCTGGATCGCGCTTGCCATCAGGTCCGGCATCGCCAGTCCCGACGATCCGACGATCACGGCGACGGCATCGTAGCTCGGGCTATCCAGCAGTGCCCTGATCGCACCGCGCAACAGGTCTGGCTGCAGGCCTGCCAGGGTGACGTCGATGGGATTGCGATCCAGCGCCGCGTGATCGCCCTTTTGCAGCGCCCGCAGCCGTTGCGCGGTGGCTTCATCGGGCGGGGGCGTCTCGAAGCCGGACATCCCGAGGCTGTCCGATACCAGGGTGCCGGCGCCGCCTGTCGAGGTCAGGATGGCGATCCGGTTGCCGCGCAGCACCCTGCCGGTGGCTAGCGCGGCGGGGATATCCAGCAGGTCCGCGAAGGTTTCCGCGCGGATCACCCCAACCTGCCTGAACAGCGCATCGTACATCCGGTCCGCGCCGGCGAGCGCGCCCGTGTGCGATACCGCCGCCCGGGCTCCGGCCTCGGAGCGCCCGATCTTGAAGGCCACCACCGGCTTTCCGGCCCTGGCGGCTTTCAGCGCGGCGGCGCGGAATTTTTCCGGGTTCCGTACGCTTTCGACGTACAGGGCAATCACCCTGGTGGCTTCGTCATCGGCCAGGTAGTCAATGAAATCCGCCAGCTCCAGATCCACTTCATTGCTGGTGGAAACCAGCTTGGACAGCCCGATGCCACGCGCGGCGGCGCGTGACAGCAAGGCGCCAAGAATGCCTCCGCTTTGCGAGACCACCCCGATGTTGCCGGCGGGAAAATGGGCCATCTCAAGCGCGCCGCTGGCCGACAGCGGGATGTTGTCGGTCAGGTTGACCAGGCCGATGGTATTGGGGCCCAGCAAGCGCATGGCGCCCGCTGCCTCGATCAGCTCGGCCTGGCGCCGCGCACCTTCGGCGCCGGTTTCGGTATAGCCGCTGGCCAGCACGATGGCGGCGCCGGTGCCGCGGGCGGCCAGGTCGCGAACTGCCAGATGGGCGCGTTCCGCGCCAAGCAGGACGATGCCCACATCCGGCACCTCGGGCAGCGAACGGACATCCGGATAGCAGCGCAGGCCGTCGATCTCGCTCACCTTTGGGTTGACGGGGTAGATGGCGCCGGCGAACCCGTGCTTCTTCAGGTAGGCAACCGGGCGTCCGGCGGTCTTGGCCGCATCGGCGGAAGCACCGATGATGGCAACGCTGCGCGGTTTGACCAGGCGGCCGATGACGGAGAGTGTGTTTGCTGTGTCCATGGTGTCAGGCCTTTCCCTTTGCCGCCATCTTGTCGAGGAATGCCAGCACGGACTCGCGGTGCTCGGTGCTGGTGTAGCAGATGCCCTGTGCCTGGCTGCCCTGCGCGAACACCTGGCCGGCGGGCAGTTCGAAGGTCTGGTTCAGGATGGACTTGCCCAGCGCCAGGGCGGTGGCCGACCCCTGGCTCAGCTCGGCGGCCCAGGCGCGCGCATTGGCCAGCAGCGTTTCCGGCTCGCTCAGGCGATCGGCGATGCCAAGCTGAAGCGCCTCGGCGGCATCGACCTTGCGGCCGCTGAAGATCAGTTCCTTGGCTTTGGCCAGGCCGGTGCGGCGCGGCAGGAAATACATGCCGCCGCCGTCCGGGATCAGGCCGCGATGAATGTAGGACCACGCAAAGCTGGCGCTTTCCGACGCCATCACGAAATCGCAGCTCATCGCCATGTCCGCGCCAAGCCCGGCCGCGGCGCCATTGACCGCGGCGATGGTCGGCTTGGGCATGTTGTGCAGTAGCGCGACCGTATGGTGCACCCGTTGCTGGCGCGCCCAGCCATTGAAGGCAACTTCGCCCGGCGGCGCGTCCATGCGCCGCTGCATGCCGGCTACGTCGCCGCCCGCGCAAAAGCCCTTGCCGTTGCCGGTGAGGACCAGCGCGCGAATGCACTTGTCCTGCGTGACGTGTTCGAGGGCGGCAATCAGCTCGGTGCGCATGTCATCGGTCATGGCATTGCGTTTTTCCGGGCGGTTCAGCGACAAGGTGGCGATCCCGGCATCGATGTCGAGCGTGATCAGCGAGGTGGTGGTCATTGGTTGGTCTCTCTTTGTCTGGTGGCCATGCGATTGGCCTTGCGCATCATGTGTTGCCGATGCGGCGGGATTACTCGACGGTGATCTTGGCTTCCTTGACCACGCGGCTCCAGCGGGCCTCTTCGCCGCGCACGTAGCGCCCGAATTCCTCTGGCGTGCCCGCACTGACCTGAAGGCCCTCGGTTTCGGCACGCTTGCGGAACGCGTCGGTCTGTACGGCCTTCCTGGCTGCCGCATTGAGGCGGGCGATCACCGGGGCGGGCGTGCCGGCCGGCACGAACAGTCCGTACCAGCTTTCGGCCACATAGCCGGGCACACCGCTCTCCGCGATGGTGGGAACCTTGGCCAGCACCGGGCTTGCGGAGCGTTGCGCGGTGGTCACCGCGATGGCGCGCAGCTTGCCGCTTTCCAGCTGCGGTCCGACCGCCGAGGCGGTGGCGAACATGACGTCGACCTGCCCGCCCAGCAGGTCGGTAATCGCGGGGCCGGCGCCACGGTAAGGAATGTGATTGAGATCGACCTTGGCCAGCGACTTGAACAACTCGCCGGCAAGGTGCGCCGAGGTGCCCGGGCCTTGGGAGGCAAACGAGATCTTTCCCGGTTTGGCCCTGGCGGCCGCGATCAGGTCCTGGACTGTTTTGTAAGGACTGTCCGGGCGCACCACGAGCACGTTGGGCGACCGGCCTACCAGCATCACGGGGGCGAATGCCTTGTCGGTCGCATAGGGCAGCTTGGCGTGGATGCTCGGGTTGACCGCGTGGGCCAGCGTCGCCATCACCAGCGTGTAACCGTCCGGCGCGCTCTTGGCCACCACGTCGGAGCCGATGATGGTGCCAGCGCCCGGCTTGTTGTCGACGATCACGGGCTGGCCCAGGTCCTGGGACATCGTGACCCCCATGGTCCTGGCGATCAGGTCGGTCCCGCCGCCGGGGGCGAAAGGCACCACGAGGCGGATCGGCTTTTCCGGGTAGGCCGCCGTGGCGGCCAATGGCGCCAGCGCGGCCATGGCGGCGAAGGGAATGGCCAGTTTGGCCAGCATGCGGCCAAAGAGAGGGATTGAATTCGGCACTTGCGTCTCCGGTCTGGTTTCAGTGCGGGACCCGGCGCCACTTTCGCGCCTATCCCCGCCCGTTTTTGATGAGTCCAGAGTAAGCGTTAATGCCGTCCGATACAGCCCCGCATTTCCGGCAGACGGAATTGAGAGCGGCCGCTTCCGTGGCCGGACGGGCTCACGCCTCAGCGGGAATGGGCTGGCACGGAATACCGCAGCATGGAGGGCGCGCCATCGCGCAGAGCGCTCGCATATGCGCAGTCACGCGGATGCAATCCGCCCGCGGCAATGGCTAAGCAGGATACGCGGGCAATGCCAGCGCGTCGCGTATCACGAAGCGGTCGCGGCCATTGCGCTTGGCTTCGTACATGGCGGCGTCGGCCTTCTCCAGCATCGGCTCCAGGAACGGTGATGCCGGGATTTCGCAAACCGCGCCGACGCTGATGGTGACATACGGGTGTTGGGGCCAGCCACCGTGCGGCAGCGCCAGCGAGCGCACGGCCTGGAGCAGCCGCAATCCGGCCTCCCCGGCTTCGCGCGGCGAGATGTGCGGGAGCACGATGGCGAACTCTTCGCCGCCAACGCGGGCGCAGAAGTCGCCGGGGCCGTTGCGCATGGTTTCCCCGAGGGCGCCGGCGACCTGGCGCAGGCATTCGTCGCCGTGCACGTGGCCGTGGAGATCGTTGTACTGCTTGAAGTAATCGACGTCGATGATCAGCAGGCCGACGGGGATGCCCTGCTCGAACGCATTGGCCAGCGCGGCGGCGGCCTCGCGCTGGAAGAACCGCCGGTTGAACACCCCGGTCAGCGCGTCGCGGTACAGGTCGGCCTCGATGCGCGAGAGCTTTTCCTCGGTTTCGCCCAGCCGCACCGCCAGCGTGGAGTTTTCCGAAGTCAGTGCCTGTTCGCGCGAGCGGAAACGGGTGACGTCGCGGAGGAACACAATGCGCCCTACCGGCTGCCGGTTGAGGTTGCGTACCGGGTCCACGGTGAGCTCGTAGTCGACCCGCTCCTCCGAAATCAGGTGGGATGCGCCGCTACCGGGCATCCCCGAGCGGCTGGCGGCGATTGCGTCATTCCAGGCTGCCGGGTATGGGCTGCCGCGTTCCACGGCTTCCAGCAGCCGGCGGGCGGCGGGATTGAAATCGACAATGATGTCGTCCGCATTCACGATTACGCAACCCTCTTGCAAGGCATCGAACACCCGCAGCCTGGCATAGTGCCCGACGTCATCCAGGTGCCCGCGCAGCGCGCATATCCACACCAGCACCGTCATCACGGAGAGGGTGGCCGGGGTCAGGTCGCCCCCGAGCGGCCCTGTCCATCCACGCAGGTATGCGATATTGGCCACCAGCGGCAGCGCCAGTCCGCCCGCCAGCACGGCGCGCCCGCCCCGCGTCAGGCTGCTGCTGGGCACGCGGGCCGTCAGCAGGAAGTAAAGGCTGATCAGTAACAGCAGGTAGGAATAGGCAGCCACCACCGCGTACGCCGGACCATGGGTGAAGACCGCGCCGGGTGGCCGGCCACCAGGTACCATCGCGATCGAATCCCAGATCAGGTGGTGCCGTTCGTTGGTGAAGACGAGGCCCAGCGTCACGATATTGATCACGATGGGCATAGAGAGCAATGACCAGGGAATGACGAACCTGGGCCGGCTGAGCTGGATCATGGCGCAGAGCCAGGCGATCGGTACCGCGACGATGCCGAAGTACTGCAGCCTGGCCCACATCACGCGGGTTTCCAGGTCGAAGGAACTCAGTTCCAGCAGGCGGCCGCCGCTCCATATCACGCAGCCGAAGGCCAGCATCAGGAAGGCCTTGACGGTGGGGTCGTCCCGCCTGGTCCACGCGGCCACGGCAACCGTGAGGCTGCCAACGACGGCAAAGGTGAGACAAAGGATGAGGGGGTACGAAGGCATTCGGCCGGTTCCAGGACGCGCTCGCCCGCCGGCGGGGCCCGGCGGCTGATTTTCCGGACGGATTATAAGGCGGGTCTGCGGGCGGCATGGAAGCCGATGCCACCCGGGCCCCTCCCCTCAAAAGCCCAGCTGCCGCGCGGCCAGGTCTTTCATGATTTCCTCGGATCCACCACCGATCATCATGACCTTGACCTCCCGGTATACACGTTCGCTCAGCGTGCCGCGCATGAAACCCATCCCGCCCAGGATCTGCACGGCCTGGTCGGCGCRGAACTGCATCGCCTGCGTGGCCTGGATCTTGGCCATGCAGGTGCGCGCCACCAGTTGCGCGGGGTCTCCCGCCTGGTGCTGGACGCGGTAAGCCAGGTCATAGACGAGATTGCGCGCTGCCTCGATGCGCAGCGCCATGTCGACCAGCTTGTGGCGGATCACCTGCCGCTCCACCAGCGGCTGGCCGAATGTGTTGCGCTGGCGCGCCCAGTCCAGCGCTTCCTGCAGGCAGGCCTCGGCATAGCCATAGGCGCTTGCGCTCATCCCCAGCCGCTCGGAATTGAAGTTGCGCATGATGATCTGGAATCCGCGGTTTTCCTCGCCGATCAGGTTGGCGGCGGGGATGCGGCAGTTGTCGAAATGCAGGTGGGCGGTGTCGGAGGCGAGCCAACCCATCTTCTTCAGTCCGGTGCGGGTCAGGCCGGGCGGGTTGCCTTCGATCAGCAGCAGGGAGATGCCGCCCGCGCCCTTGTTGGCAGGGTCGGTGCGCACCGCCGTGGTGATGAAATCGGCGCGCATGCCGGAGGTAATGAAGGTCTTCTCGCCGTTGACGACGTAGTGGTCGCCGTCGCGCACGGCCGTGGTCCTGAGGCTCGCCACATCGGAGCCGCCGCCCGGTTCCGTGATGGCCAGCGCGGCGATCTTGTCGCCGGCGATGACCGCGGGCAGCACGCGCTGCTGCAGCGCCTCGCTGCCTGCCGCGACGATCGGCGGCACACCGATGGAGTGGGAGTGGAGCGACGCATTGACGCCGCCCGAGCCGCTGCGGGCGAATTCCTCGGCCTGGATCAGGTGGTAGAAGATGTCGCCGGGCGTGCCGCCGAAGCGCTCCGGGTACCCCAGCCCGAGCAAGCCGATCTCGGCAGCGCGCCGGTACAGCGAGCGGGGAAAGGTCCCGGCTTCATCCCATTCGTTCACAAACGGCGAGATCTCGCGGGCGACGAATTCGCGCAGGGTGCTGCGAAACTGTTCGTGCTCGGCCGTGAAATAGTGTGCGAGCGGCGGCAGGGTCTGGAGGCTCATCGTGGGTCCTGTCAGTCGGCAGGCAGCCGGCGTGGCTGCCGTTTGGGGTCGGGGGCATGTGGCATGGGAACCGGCCACAAACCGGCAGGCGATTCCATGCGGCACTGCCGGCATGCCTCGACCATAGGCTGCGCCGCGCACTTCGTCTTGCGCAAAGTGGTCGGCGCGCCGGTGCCCGGCCCCGCCGCTATCCAGGTGGCATTGCCTCGAGCTGTCTGGCGGAAGCTTCCAGCCCCTGGAGGATGCTGTCCGCCACCTTCTGCGGGAAACCAGCCGGCAAGGCCGCGCCGACCTTTCCGATGACCGCCGGCGTTTGCGCGATGAGCCGCTGGATCATGCCCTCGGCATCCGGGCCGTGGAAACACTTGGGCGCCATCGCGTTGAAATGCCGGCGCTGCACGTCCTTGAACAGGTAGTGCCGGTTCTTGCCGGCCACCGCCATGGCCAGCTTGGCCTTGTGCCACGACCACTGGTTCGCCCCGTTGCCGACCACCGGCCAGATCGACATCACGTCATAGAGCGGTGTCATCCGGTAACGCCCCCCGGGCAGCAACCGGATGCTGAAATTCTTGGCATGCCCGTCGGGTGCCGCCAGCATCCAGAACAGGATCTGCGTGGCGAGGAAGGACTCGAGGTCTTCGTCGGCGTGGGTCGATTGCCGCAGGATCTGCGCGATATCGCGCATGCCCGGGCCGCCGTCCGCTTCGTATTTCAGGTGAGGAGCGACACCCAGCGCCTGGCAGAAGTCCTCCTGCGGCAGCCGCAGGATCCAGTTGCCCGACGAGTGCGGTTGCCGGTCGAAGCGTTGCACGCTCAGGACCTTCTGGCTGGCGAAGGTCTTGATTTCACTGTGCGCGACCGGCAGGCCATAGGCGGCGAGGATGGTCAGGCAGAGCCACTCGTTCTCGACCGAGGTGCTGAGGTCGGCCCGCTTGTTGCCCACCAGCCCGAGCGGCAGCTTGAGGATGTGGGTGGTGGGCGTGGCGCCGTGGGGCTTCATCCACTGGTTGCCGTGCCACAGCAGCGCAGTCTTCTCCTGCGCGCCGGCCAGGGAGATGCGGAAGTCGTCGTCATCGCCCTGTGCGCCCAGGGCGGCCGAGCCGACCATTTGCCGCAGCAGTCTTTCGATATCGGCATCAGACTGCGGCGTGCCGTCGATGCGGTCATGGCCCACCGGCTGCTCGCTTTCGCCGAGCAACTGCACCGCGCCGACGCAGTCGCGGCCGATGGCTTCCAGCAGATCGAAGGCCTCCGTGGTCGCTGTCTTGAAGCGGGTGGCGAGGCGCTTGCGGATGGCGTCGCTGTCGGGCAGCAGGTTATCGAAGTAGTTGCGCACCCTGTCGCCCTTCAGCGGTGAAGCATCGACGCCGAAGGGGAGCGACAGGGACAAGGGCCGGCCGGCGGGCGAGGCGATCCAGCCGGGGTCGTACTGCAATTCCATATCGCCCCGCGTGGGGATGCGCCACGTCCCTACCCGCTCGCCATTGGCCCACACCGAAAGCGCCCGCGCATGCGATTTGCGGCCCATGCCTACCACTCCACCGTCGGGGAATCGGCGCCGGCCGGGCGCTTGTCCTGGACGACCAGCTCAAGGCCCAGGCTGCCGACCAGCGCCAGCAACTGATCCGCGCTGATGCTGCCGGGGTTCAGCTCCATATGGGAGACGCGGCTTTGGCTGATGCCCAGGCGCGAGGCGAGGTCCGTCTGGGACAGCTTCGCCGCACGCCGTGCGGATTGCAGCACTTGCCCTAGCTGGCCGGCGGTGGAGAGCAGTTGTTTCATCTTGGTGGTCCGGGCGTACCCGTTATGTGCGTAAAATCATTTTATGAGTAGTGTGGGTATTCTGCAAATACCAATTTAATGGGTATTTGCATTTTACCAATTTAGTGGGTAGGAAGGGGCGAGATCGACCGCTGTCAAGCCGTGCCAAAGCCCGGTTGCCAGGTGTTACGGAGCAGGAAATCCGAGCTTGTTGCGGGAGCAGCCTAGCCAGGCATACCCCCGCCCACCGCCACCCGCTCGCCGATCAGCGCGAGCTTGCGCGAGCCGGCAAAGATGTCGCTGGGCTTGAGCCCGTAGACCTGGCGGATGGAGTGGCTGAAGTGCGTGGAGTCGGGATAGCCGGTATCCAGCGCCACATGCGCCAGATTGGAGTCCTGGGTGACATAGTGCAGCAGGCTGCGGGCGCGTTTCCAGGTACGAAAGCTGCGGAACGGCGTGCCGACCTCTTCCTTGAACAAATGCAGGAAGCGCGAAAACGAAAGATGGGCCGATGCGGCGCAGGACCCGGCCGTGGCGGTGGCCGAGGGCGCGTTGCGGATGCGCTGCACCACGGCTTCGATGCGTGGGTCCAGCCGGCGTGGCGCCAGCGCATGGCCGAAGAAGATCTGGTCGAAGCTGTCCGCCTGCAGGTCCAGTTCCCGTCCGCGCTCGCTCAGGTAGGCGTGGGCCTGGCGCACGTGGCGCACGAATGCCGCATCGTCCACCGGCCCCACCCGGCCGCGGATCACAGACGGCAGGCGGGCGAGGTCGATGCTCTCGGCCTCTAGCCCGAGGTCGCAGATCATGCGGTCATCGCAGGCCACCGAGTGCGGCATATAGGCTGGCACCACCGCCAGTTCCGTGGACGCCCAGGGCCCGCCGTCGAAACGGATGCGAATGGGTGCGCGCAAAGCCACATAAATCAGCAAGCCGCCCATGGTGCGGACCGAGGGCGAGCCCAGCAGGCCGGCGTAGAAGAGCCGCTCCGGCGTGAGCCACATTACCCTGCCGGTCCCTGCCCTGGCGCCGGGCGCCAAGGTCATGGCTGGCGGGCACGCAATGCCTTGTGCTTGCATCTGCATGTCCTTTGTCTCCTGCCGGGCGCTGTCCGCGCGCCGGTTGGTGCGTCGTCAGGCCTGCTGGTTGTGCGGTCTGGGTGCTTCGGACGACGCTGGCCGGGCGGTGCTGCCGTGCCGCGGCGCAAAAAGCAGCGTAGCCGGAGCAGCCGGCTGCGTCTTGCGTCAGGTGGCTATGACCAGGCGTTCCGGCCCGGTGGCGCCAGGGGCCGGACCGTGCGCTGGTCAGCCCGGCGCTCCCGCCACATCGTAGTGTTCCCGATAACGCTGGCGCAACTCGAACTTCTGGATCTTTCCCGTGGAAGTCGCCGGCAGCGCGGCCAGCAGCACCACGTCCTTGGGCACCTCGAAGCCGCCGAGATGCGCCTTGCAGTGGGCGCCCAGCTCTTCCTGCTCCACCGCCGCGCCTGGCTTGAGCGTGACGAACGCCGTCACCGCCTCGCCCCAGCGTGCATGCGGCAGGCCTACCACCGCCGCGTTGGCTACGGCGGCATGGCGCAGCAGCACTTCTTCGACCTTGATCGAAGGTACGTTTTCCCCACCGGTCTTGATCATGTCCTTGATGCGGTCGAGGAACAGCAGTTGCCCGTCCTCGTCCAGCACGCCCAGGTCGCCGGAGTGATGCCAGCCAAAGCGCTGCACGCGGGCGGTGGCCTCCTGGTCCTTGTAATAGCCCAGCATCACGTTGGGCCCGCGAAACACGATCTCACCCGGCTCGCCGGGGCCGAGCAGCCTGCCGTCGTCGGCCATCACCGCCACCTCGTTGACCACCGTGCCGACGCCCCAGTACGCGCCGAAGCGCTTGCGCTGTTCCTCCGCCTCGAAGATGGTGGCCGCCGGGTACATCTCGGTCTGGCCCGAGCACAGGACGAAGTTGGGGCAGAACGCATCCAGCAGGCGCAGCAGCAGGTTCTTGGGCAACGGCGCCATGCCGTAGATGCACAGCCGCACGCTGGAAAGATCGGTGTTGGCGAACTGCGGGTGCTCCAGCATGGCCCGGTACATCATCGGCAGCGCCACCACGACGCTGACGCGGTGCCGGGCCAGGTCGGCCAGCACGCGGGCGGGATCGAAGCCGCGACCCACCACCACGGTGTGCCCGCCTAGCAGCGCACTCATGGTATTGCCGTGCTGGGCACAGTGGAACATCGGCAGCAGGCAGGTAAAGACCTCCCGCGCCGTGCCGCAGCCCGTATCGACCAGGTTGGCGGACAGCACCGAGTGCACCGAGGCGTGGGAATGCATCACGCCCTTCTGCGGGCCGGTGGTGCCGCTGGTGTACATGATCTGCGCCAGCTGGCCGCTGGCGATATCCACGTCGGGCAGCGCCTCCGGCTGGCCGGCCAGCGCGTCGGAGTACTTCGTCGCGGCCAAGCCCGCCAGGTCGCCTGCCACCTCGCCTGCGGGCTCCAGGAGCACAACGGGAATGCCCAGCGCCGCCACCAGTTCCGCGATGCCGGGCCGCGCCAGCACTGACGCGTCCGCCACCAGCCGCGTGACCTCGGCGTGTTCCAGGATGTATTGGATCGCGTCCGGCGCCAGGGCCGTATTGATCGGCACCCACACCATGCCCGCCTTCTGGATTCCCAGCAGCGCCACGATCATGCCGATGGAGTTGTTGCACAGCATGCCGACACGCTCGGCGCTGCGCATTCCCTGCGCCAGCAGGTAGTGGGCGAACTGGTTGGTGGCGGCGTTCAACGCCGCATAGCTCAGGCTATGGTCGCCCTCGATCAGCGCCGTCCGGGCGCCGAAGCGCCGGGCGGAGCGGTGGACCACATCGCCCAGGGCGATGCGGCCGATGCGCTCGCGCGCCTGTTCCGTTGCTGTGCTCATGTCTGTCTCCAATTGTCCGTTGCTCCAGACCCGCCGCCTGTCATGGCGGCGGGGATCGCCATCCCGTTGTGGCTCGCCGCGCTCAGTTCATCTTGGGCGGCGGCAGCAGATCGCTGGCGGGAATCCACTTGTCGCCAGCCACCTTCATGATGCGGATGCGGTCGTTGCTCAGGCGGTTGCTGGCGGAGACATTGAAGCCCGGGTTGCCCAGCGTGTCTTGCGGCAGCTTGGTCGACTCCATGGCGGCGTTGAAGGACTCGGCGGTCAGGTTGCGCCCGGCCTTGTCGGCGATGGTGGCGAAGGTGGTGTAGGCGTAGTAGCTGAACATCGAGTACACGCCCGGGTCTTCATTGAAGCGCTTCTTGTAGGCGGCAGCCCATTGCCGCACCGCCGGGTTTGCATCATCCGCATAGGGCAGCATGATGAAGGCCGCCGCATGCAGGCCTTCCATGGCCTTGCCGCCCAGCAATGGCACCTGGTGCGCGTAATTGGCCGAGGTGCCGGCGAAAACCGGGTTGAAGCCGATCTTGCGCGCTTCCTGGACCGAGGCGATGTACTCGCGCATCGTGGAGGCGTTGAACACCAGGTCGCAGTTGGCCGCCTTGAGCCGCGCCATCTGCGAGGAAAAATCGGTGGCGCCGCGCTTGTACGACACCTTCTCCACCAGGGTCATGTTCCTGGCCTTGAGATAGGCCTGCACGCCTTCCACCGACTCCCGCCCGTAGTCGTCGTCCTGGTACAGCGCGCCCACCCGCTGGTAGGGCTTCTGCTTGAAGAAGTAATCCATGATGGTGGTGGACATCAGGAAATTGGACGGCCCCAGCGCGATCTTGTACGGGCTGGCGGGCTCATACATGTCGCGCGCGGCGCTCTGCGGCATGAAGTTGAAGACCTTGCTTTGCACCAGGATCGGCAGCGTGGCCATATTGGGCGCGGTGCCCAGGTGGCCGATGATGGCGAACACGCCGTCCTGCGTGACCAGCTTCTGCGCCGCCAGCACGGCACGCTTGGGTTCGTAGCCGTTGTCTTCCACCACCACCCGCAGCTTGCGGCCCTGCACGCCGCCGCGGGCGTTGATTTCTTCCACGGCCATGGTCATGCCGTTGCGGGATTCCTTGCCGTAGTTGACGATCGGGCCGGACATATCGGTGATCAGGCCGAGCACGATTTCCTTGTCGGTGACGCCGCGGGTCTGCGCGCCCGCCCCGGCGCTTAGCGCCAGGGCAAGTGCGGCGATGGTGGTCTTCAGGATCATGGTTGTCTCCTTGTTTTATGGCGCTATGGATATAGGAACTGACGGACTGCCTTGGTCAATGCACGCTCTGCGGCGGCTTGGGTCCAGACTGGATCCGGCTTTGCCCGGCCAGCGGATCCGGCGATAACGAGATGGGCATGGCGGGACGGCCCTGCTCCGCCGTTGCAGGCGTATCGGCCGCGGCCGGCGGTGCCGACCAGCCGGACAAGTGCTGCCCGCCCCGCGCCAGTGCCGCCAGCAACGGCGAGATGTCCCAGTAGTCGTAAGGATTGCCGCGCAGCCGCGCATAGCGCTCCAGTCCCGCCACGATGCGCGGCAGGCCAATGCTGTCGGCCTGCCAGACCGGGCCGCCGAGGTAATCCGGAAAGCCATAGCCGGCGGTCCACACCATGTCGATGTCGCCGGGCCGGCACGCTACGCCCTCTTCCAGCAGCTTGGCGGCCTCGTTGATCAGGGGATAGAGCAGGCGCTCGACGATCTCGGCATCGGCGATATCCATGCGGCGGGCGATGCCGTGCGCGCGCCCCAGCGCGGCGCAGATGCGTTCCGCTTCGGGGTCGGGCACCGGTTGCCCATCCAGATACCGGTAATAGCCCGCGCCGCTCTTGCAGCCGAGCCGCCCCAGCATGAACAGCGTGCGCACCACCGCGCGGTAGGCGGGATCGGGCGGCAGCCCGCCGGCCTTGCCGTACTCCAGCACGATCTTGGCGCCCACGTCGATCCCGGCCAGGTCCAGCATGCGGCATGGGCCCATCGCCATGCCGTAGGCTTGCATCACGGCGTCGAGCCGCGCCGGGCTTACCCCTTCCATCAGCAGGAACTCGCTCTCGCGCAGGTAGGCTTCGGCCATGCGGTTGCCGATAAAGCCGAAGCACACGCCCGACACCACCGCCACCTTGCCGAGCCGCCGGGCCAGCTGCATGGCCGTCACCAGCACATCCGGCGCGGTGGCGCTGCCGCGCACCACCTCGATCAGCCGCCCGCCATTGGCCGGATTGCGGAAATGCACGCCGGCGAAATCGGCGGGCCGGCCGCTGGACTCGGCCAGCACTTCCACATCCAGCGTCGAGGTGTTGGTGGCGATGATCGCGCCGGGCTTGCAGATGCGCCCGAGCCGGGCGCACACATGCTGCTTGAGCGCCATGTCCTCGTCCACCGCCTCGATCACCAACTCGCAGCCGGCCAGCGCTGCATAGTCCAGGGTTCCCGCGATCAGGCCCATGCGCCTGGCGACCTGCTCCGGCTGTATCCGCCCCGCCGCCGCGCTGGCTTCGTACTGGGCGCGGACCGAGGCCAGGCCCCTCGCCAGCGCTGTGCCGCTGGCTTCCACCAGCGTCACCGGCAAGCCGGCATCCGCCAGGCTCATGGCGATGCGGCTGCCCATGGTGCCGGCGCCGACCACGCCTGCCGTGTGCAGCGCGCGCGGCGCCGCTCCCGCGGGCATGCCGGGCACGCGTGCCGCCTGCCGTTCGGCAAAGAACAGGTGCCGCAGCGCCCGCGATTCGGGCGAGGCCACGCAGGCGGTGAGCAAGGCTGCCTCCATCGCCTCGCCCTGCGCGAATGGCAGCGTCGCTGCCGCTTCCACCGCTTGCACGATGGCCGCGGCGGCGGGATAGTGCGCGCGCTGCTGCGTGGCATGTTGCATGGCTTGCGGGAAGAAGTCCTTGGACAGGCCAGCCACGGGTACGGATAGTGTGGACAGGCGTCGCGGCGGCGCCAGACGCTCAAGCAGGTCTTCCAGGAAGTTGAGGCCCGCGGCCAGCGGCTCCCCCTGCACCAGCGCGTCGACGATGCCGGCGGCCAGCGCCGCCTCGGCGTCGAGCAGGCGCCCGCTCAGCATCAGGTCCAGTGCCAGCGCTGCCCCGCAGGCGCGCGGCAGCCGCTGGGTACCGAGCGAGCCCGGCAGCAGCCCCAGCTTGATCTCCGGCAGCCCGATCCGCGTGCAGGGCAAGGCCACCCGGTAATGGCAGGCCAGCGCCAGTTCCAGCCCGCCGCCGAGCGCGGTGCCGTGCAGGGCCGCCACCACCAGCCGTTCGCTGGCTTCAATCCGCGCCAGGATGCGGTTGTAAGGCGCGGCGGAGAAATCCGGCGCGTCGAACTGGGCAATGTCGCCACCGGCCACGAAGGTCCGGCCCGCGCACCAGATCAGCAAGCCATCGAGGGAGGGATCGGCCTCGAAGGCGGCCACCCTGGCATCCAGCGCCGCTACCGTGGCCACCGAGAGCGCATTCACCGGCGGATGGTCGATGCACAGCAGGCCGATGCGGCCGTGCCGCACCAGGCTGACGGGAACCGCTTTGTCTGCATCGCTCATGGCGCCTCCTGTTGGGGCCGCTTGCGTTCAGGCCACCTTGGCCAGGTACATCGACTCGATCAGCGCGCTGTACTTGTCGTTGACCAGCTTGCGCTTGAGCTTCATGGTCGGGGTCAGTTCCTCGTCCTCGGCGCCGAGGCGGGTCTCGATGAGCCGGAACGCCTTGATCTGCTCGACCCGCGCAAACTGCTTGTTGACCTTGTCGATTTCCTGCCCCACCAGCGCGATCACTTCCTTGCTGCGGCACAGCGAGCCGTAGTCGGAGAAGTGCACGTCGTGCTCCTGCGCCCACTGTTCCACGTTGTCCTGGTCGATCATCACCAGGCAGCTCAGGTAGGGCCGGCGATCGCCGATGACGACGGCGTCGGTTACGTAAGGGCTGAACTTGAGCTGGTTCTCCCACTCGGACGGCGTGACGTTCTTGCCGCCGGCGGTGATGATCAGGTCCTTCATGCGGTCGGTGATATAGAAATAGCCCTGCCCGTCCACCCGGCCCACGTCGCCCGTGCGCAGCCAGCCGTCCACCATCGTTTCGGCGGTCTTGCCGGGCAGGTTCAGGTAGCCCATGAACACCTGCGGCCCGCGCACCAGCAACTCGCCCTCGTGGGAGATCTTCACCTCGGTATGCGGCAAGGCGATGCCGATGCTGCCCGGCCGCGTCCGTCCCGGCGGGTTGCAGGTGGCCGCGCCGGTGATCTCGGTCATGCCCCATAGCTCGTGCAGCACGATGCCCAGCGCCATATACCAGCGGATCAGGTCCGGCGAGATCGGCGCCGCGCCGGTCACGGCCAGTTGCACGCGGTTCAGCCCCATCATGCGGCGCACGTTACCCAGTACCAGCGTATCGGCGAGCCAGAGCTTCAGGCGCGCGCCGGGCGGCAGTGGCTTTGCCTGGCCGTCTTCGTGCACGCGGGCCCGTCCGGCGGCAATGGCCCAGTCATAGGCCCAGCGCTGCAGGCGGGTGGCCTCGCGTACCGCGATGGTGACGCTGGAATAGAGTTTCTCCCACACGCGCGGCACCGCCAGGAAAGCATCGGGCTGGATCTCGCGGATATTGTCGAAGATGGTGTCCGGGTTCTCGACGAAGTTGATGACGGCGCCGGACAGGATCGAGTAATACTCGCCGAAGATCCGCTCCGAGACGTGGCACAGCGGCAGGAAGGCCATGCGCTCGCCGATGGTGGTGGCGGGCAGGAACTCGCGCAGCGTCAGGCAGCTGCGCAGCGCATTGCGGTGCGACAGCATCGCGCCCTTGGGCCGTCCCGTGGTGCCCGATGTGTACACGAGCACCGCCAGCGCATCGGCACTGCCGGCGGACAGCCGTTGCGCCACCAGATCCGGCTCTCGCGCCCGCACCTGCCTGCCGAGTGCCAGCAGCGCGTCGAAGCTGAGCACGTCCGGGTCGTCGTAGCCGGCCAGCCCTTCCATGTCGTAGACCACCGCCTTGCGCAGCCGTGGCAGCCGCTCGCGCACTTCCAGGTATTTGTCGAGCTGCTCCTCGTTCTCCACGAAGAGCATCACGCTGCCGGAGTCGTGGCACAGGTATTCCACCTGCGCAGGCGAATCGGTGGGGTAGATGCCGCTTACCACGGCGCCGGCCGTCAAGGCGCCCAGGTCGCTCCACACCCATTCCCGGTTGGTGTTGGACAGCACCGACACCACCTCGCCCGGCTGCAGGCCCAGCTCGGCCAGGCCGGCGGCGACATCGGCCACGATCTCGCCCACTTCGCGCCAGCGGTAGCTGCGCCAGACGCCCAGATCCTTCTGCCGCATCATGACCGCGTCGCCGCGCTCGGCCACGCCATGCCAGAACATTTTCGGCAGGGTGTCGAATGCCGCTTCGGAAAGGGGCTTCATGGTGTGCGCTCTCGCCATTGCCATTGGTTGCTCTCGGAAAAACGGGTGATCGGTTTCGGTTGCAGAGGCCCTTGCCGCGTGCTAGCGCCAGGTCTTGCGCTTCTTCCAGCGGCGCTCGCCGCGCACGCCGCTGTCCTTCATGCCGAGGTAGAACTCCTTGATATCGTCCTTCTCGCGCAGCACGGCGCAGGTGTCCTCGGCCACGATACGGCCGTTCTCCAGCACGTAGCCGTAGTCCGCCGCGTTGAGCGCCATGTTGGCGTTCTGCTCCACCAGCAGAATGGTGGTGCCGCGCTCGCGGTTGATGCGCACCACGATGTCGAAGATGTCCTTGGTCAGCTTGGGCGACAGGCCAAGGCTCGGCTCGTCGAGCAGGATCAATTCGGGCGCCGCCATCAGCGCTCGCGAGATCGCCAGCATCTGCTGCTGGCCGCCCGACAGCAGGCCTGCGTCCTGGCCGGCGCGCTCGCGCAGCACCGGGAAGTAGCCGTAGACCGCCTCCATGTCGCGCGCCACGCCGTCGCGGTCGCGCCGCGTATAGGCGCCCATCAGCAGGTTGTCCCGTACCGACAGCAGCGGGAATACCTCGCGCCCCTCGGGCACATGGCTCAGACCGCGCCGCACGATCTGCGCCGGGTCCATCGCGGCAATGCTCTCGCCCTTGAAGGCGATGCTGCCGCGGGTCGGGTCGAGCACGCCGGAAATGGTCTTGAGGATGGTGGTCTTGCCGGCGCCGTTGGCGCCCAGCACGGTGGCGATGCTGCCGCGCTGCACCGCCAGGCTTACGCCGCGGATCGCCTTGACCGGCCCGTATGCGCTTTCCACGTTGGCCAGCGCCAGCACGGGGGCATCCTGGATCTTGCGCATCTTGTCCGTGCCTTCCATCAGGTTCATGCCGCCCTCCGCAGTGAGGCCACGTCGTCCACCGTGCCCAGGTAAGCCTCGATCACGCCGGGATGCGCCTGCACCTCGGCCGGCGTGCCCTGCGCCAGCACCTGGCCCTGGTTCATCGCCAGCACCCGGTCCGACACGCGTGATACCAGGCTCATGTCGTGCTCCACCATCAGCACGGTGATGCCCAGTTCGCTCTGGATGTCGCGGATCCACCAGGCCATGTCCTCGGTCTCTTCCACATTCAGTCCGGAGGACGGCTCGTCGAGCAGCAACAGGCGCGGGCCGCTGCACAGGGCGCGCGCCAGTTCCACCACCTTGCGCACGCCGTAAGGCAGGCCCGCCACCAGTGCATCGCGGTGTGCCTGCAGGTCCAGCAGCTCGATCATTTCTTCAGCCTTGTGGCGCGCGGCCAGTTCCGAACGGCGCGCTGCGGGCGTGAACAGCAGGTCGGCCCAGAACCCGGCGGCGCGATGCGTGTGATGGCCGATCAGCAGGTTCTGCAGCACCGTGGCGTGCTCGAACAGCTCGATATTCTGGAAAGTGCGCGCGATGCCCTGCGCGGCGATCGCGTGCGGCGGCAACTGTGTCAGCACCTCGCCTTGCCACAGGATCTCGCCGCTGGTGGGCGGATAGATGCGGCTGATCAGGTTGAACACCGTGGTCTTGCCGGCCCCGTTGGGGCCGATCAGTGTGAAGACCTCACCGCGCCGGACATCGAAGCTCACGCCGTTGAGCGCCAGCACGCCGCCAAAGCGGACCGACAGGTCGCGCACGCTGAGAAGAGTGTCTGTCATGGTGCCGGCCTCCTTATTTCAGGCGCTCGGAGCGCTGGAACGCCTTCTGGCGCCGGAACATGCCCTGGCGATAGAAGGGGAACAGTTCCAGGTAAGTACGGATCTTGCACCAGCGCCCATACAGCCCTAGCGGCTCGAACAGGACAAATGCCATCAGCACCGTCCCGTACACCAGCGCCTGCAGCCCGCTGGCCTGCGCGATGGCCGGCGGCAGGAAATCCTTGGCCAGCACGATCGTCTGCGGCATGACGATCAGGAAGATCGCACCGAGGAAGGCGCCGTGCACCGAGCCCAGGCCGCCCACCACCACCAGCAGCAACAGGTCGATCGACTGGGCGATGCCGAACTGCTCGGGCGAGATATAGCGCAGCTTGTGTGCGTAGAGCGCTCCCGCGATGCCGACCAGCGCGGCGGACAGCGCAAATGACAATGTCTTGTAGCGCGCCAGGTGAATACCCATGCTCTGCGCGGAGATCTCGGAATCGCGGATGGCGATGAACGCCCGCCCGGTGGCGCTGCGCAGCAGGTTGAGCACCGCCAGCGTAGCCAGCAGGCAAACCGCCAGCGCCAGGTAGTAGAACGCCACCGGCCCCTCCAGCACGTAGCTGAACAGTTGCGGCGCGGCCACCGGCAGCCCCGCATTGCCGCCGGTCACGCTGTCCCAGCGCGCCAGGACTTCCTCGACGATCAGCCCGAAGGCCAGCGTCGCGATGGCCAGGTAGATGCCCTTGACCCGCAGCGCCGGCAGCCCCACCACCACGCCCGCCAGCGCCGACAGCGCCCCCGCCGCCAGCAAGGCCGGCACGAAGGGCACGCCGTGGCTGGTCAGCCAGGCCTGCGCATATGCGCCAACGCCCAGGAATGCCGCATGCCCGATCGACAGCAGCCCGGTGTACCCGGACAGTACCATCAGGCCCAGCCCCGCAATGGCGTAGATCAGCACGAAGCCAAGCTGCGCGATCCAGTAGCTGCTGGCCCAGCCCGGCGCGATCAGCAGGCAAACCAGCAGCAAGCCATACCAGAACACGTGGCCGGAGTGCCTTGCCAGGCTGAGGTCCTGGCGATAGTCGGTCTTGAACAGGAATCGCATCGCGTTTCTACACCTTTTTACGCAGGTTCTCGCCGAACAGGCCGTTGGGCTTGATCACCAGCATGACCAGCACCACCACATAGGCCGCCACATCCTTGAAGCCTTCCGGCAGGTAGAAGCCCGCCAGCGACTCCACCACCCCAATCACCAGCCCACCCACGATCGCGCCCGGCAGGCTGCCGAAGCCACCAACCACCGCGGCGGGGAATGCCTTGAGGCCGAGCATGCCCATGCTGGCGTGGACAAAGGTGATGGGCGCCAGCAGCAGGCCGGCGATGGCCGCCACCGAAGCCGACAGCCCCCACACCAGCCCATTCAGCCGCCGTACCGGAATGCCCATGTAATAGGCGGCCAGCTGGTTCTGCGAGCTGGCCTGCATGGCCACGCCGATGCGGCTGTAGCGGAACACCAGGTACAGCACCACGCAGAGCGCGGCGGTGACGCCGATGACCGCCACCTGCTCCACGCTGAGCACCAGCCCGCCGGTGCGCCATACCATGCCCTGGTAAGGCACCGGCAGGGTATGCGTGCCGGCGCCGATGCCCGGCACCATGGTGATCAGGCCGCGCATCACGTAGCCCATGCCGATGGTGAGCATCACTACCGTGAACTGCGGCTGGCCGAGGATGGGGCGAATCGCCAGGCGTTCCACCAGCATGCCGAAGCCGGCCATGCCCGCCACCGTCAGCGGCACCGCCAGCAGCAGGGGCAGGCCGAGCATGGTCAGCACCACGCCGGCGAAGGCGCCGAGCATCATGAACTCGCCCTGGGCAAAGTTCACGGTCTCGGTGGCCTTGTAGATCAGCACAAAGCCCAGGGCGATCAGCGCGTAGATGCAGCCCAGCGCGATGCCCGAGATCGTCAATTGCAGGATCTCCAATCTTGTCTCCTGTGCCGGCCGCCCCTTGCCGCGCGCGGTGTGCGGGTGGCCGGGGTCGATCTCGGAATTGGGTGGGTCACGCGCGCCCGATGGCATCGGGCGCGGCACGTGCCGTCTTGCGCTTCGCCGTGTTGCGACTGATGCGACTGGTGCCACCGTAACAAAACTACCGGTGTGGCTCTTGTGTGGACTGGCTGTATATGGATTGGGGATTACCCATGGATAACGCGGCTGGCGCTGTGCGCCAGTTGCGGGCTGGCGGCTTCGCGTTCCCAAGGGGTTTGCCTGGATTCAAAGCGGGCTTGCCAGAAGTCGAYGGTTGGTCCTGCCATTGGGTGCTCCTCTTCCTTTTGCGAGATATTCTCTCTGCGAAATTTCCTAGCCGAGTTCAGATGGTTCTGGTCTGGTGGGGCGAATGGGCCTTGTGCTTTGCGGGTTGGTCGTTGGTCGTTGATTCTTTGAGCGGCGTTGGTTTTTGGACCCAAGTGCGTACGACATCCCCCTGCGGGGGACGCCGGTCACTCTTCTTTGCTTCGGCAAAGAAGACTAACGAGAAGAAAGCCGACCCTGCCGGGGGCAGAGCAATCAGGCTATTGGGCGTCGGTGGTTTCGTCGTCAGGCCCAAGGTGCTGGCTGGCGGATCCCACCGGCCCAAAGGACGTCGCTTCTGCATGACCCATGGGTTACGTGGTACAGCCCCTGACCTCGTGTGCGGTGAGCGTTCGACCATCTGCCGTTACCGGTGCGCGCCATCACGACACATCGCCCGTCAATGGTTTCGTGGTGGGGCGGGCGCGGTGGTCACGGTCTTGGGCATATCAATCCGGTGCCACCGCGCCCACGACGGAACCGGTGCGCCTGCAACTTCGTGGCCGGCCACTACGCGAGCGACAGACGGCTTGAAGCAAGTGATGTCTGCTACCGGGGGCCGCACCACGAATCCCGGAAGCTGGCAGGATCGTGGCCAGTCAAGCCGGTACCGGCAGAAGCCCGCCGGCACTCCGGGCCGTACGACGAAATCATTGATATTCGAGAGCCTGATTGTTCTGCTCCCGGCAGGGTCGGCTTTCTTCTCGTTAGTCTTCTTTGCCGAAGCAAAGAAGAGTGACCGGCGTCCCCCGCAGGGGGATGTCGTACGCACTTGGGTCCAAAAACCAACGCCGCACAAAGAATCAGCGAAAGAAGCAGCAGACCCCCCCCACCATGGGCCACCCCCCCTACTCCAATCCCATCTCCCTCAACCGCACCTTCAACACCTTCCCCGTTGGATTACGCGGCAACGCCGCCACCACCCTCAACGCACGCGGCAGCTTGTAGCGCGCCAGCCGCGGCTCCGCGAAGGCCTGCAGTTCATCCAGCGTCAGGCTGGCCCCCGGCTTGAGCGCCGCCACGGCGACCACGTRCTCGCCCCAGCGCGGATCGGGCGCACCGATCACGGCGACTTCCGCAATGGCGGGATGCTCGTACAGCACGCTCTCCACCTCAGCCGGGTAGACGTTCTCGCCGCCGGTGATGACCATGTCCTTGAGGCGGTCGCAGACATAGTAGAAGCCTTCTTCGTCGGCATAGCCAACGTCGCCGGTACGGAACCAGCCGCCTTCGTAGAACGCTGCGGCGCTGGCGTCCGGGCGGTTCCAGTAGCCCTTCATGATATTGCCGCCACGCGCGCAGATCTCGCCGCGCGCGTGGGGTTCGGTCAACAGCCTGCCCTCGAAATCGCGGATGCTGACTTCAGTCAGCATGGCCGGCGTGCCACAGGAGCCGAGCTTGTCCTGCGCGCGCCCGGGGTCCAGGAAGGTGGTCGCGGCGGCGGTCTCGGTCAGCCCGTAGCCCTGGTTGACGGGGATGCCGCGCGCAACGAACAGCCGCAACAACGGCTCGGGCATGGGCGCGCCGCCCACCGAGATGCCCCGCAGGCTGGACAGATCGGCCCGTTCGAAATCCGGGTGCTGGCTGACAAACAGCAGCATGGCGGGCACGGCGAAGCTCACCGTCACGCGATGCTCGGCCACCGCCTGCATCACGCCGGCCGGATCGAAGCTGCGCTGCAGCACAAGGTGGCCGCCCGCCATCAGGATGGGCAAGCTCACGCAGCACATGCCGCCAACGTGAAACAGCGGAGCGAAGTTGAGCGCGACATCGCTGCTGGCGAGGTCGCTCATCATCATCACGTTCAGGTTATTGGCCCAGAAGTTGCCGTGCGTCAGCATGGCGCCCTTGGGATGGCCGGTGGTGCCCGAGGTGTACATCACCGCGGCCACTTCATCGGGGTGGGTGGAAGCCGGCGGCGGTGCGGCGTTGGCCTGCGTCATCAGCGGCACCAGTGCCTCCCAGCCCGGCGCCATGGTGCGCCGCAGGTAGCGCCGGCATTCCAGGCCCGCGCGCACCTCGTCGATCAGGCCGGCATGGTCTTCGTCGGCAAACAGCGTATGCACGCCGGCATCGTTGAGGATATACGCCAGTTCCGGGCCGGTCAGCCGGAAATTGAGCGGCACGAAGATGGCGCCCAGCCAGCCGCAGGCGAACTGCGTCACCAGGAACAGCGGATCGTTCAGGCCGAGGTAGCCCACGCGCTGGCCACGGCCTATGCCGCCGGCCGCCAGCACGGCAGCCATCCGTTCCACGTCCGCCACCAGTCCGGCGTAAGTCCAGGTCCGTCCCGCGCAGGTCAGCGCCGGGCGGTCCGGACTGCGCGCGGCGCGGCGGCGCAGCCATTCCGCCATGCCGGGCGCCAGCATGGCCGCGCTGTCGCTGTTGTCATGGATTGCGCCGGCAAGGGCCGGATGCAAGGACGATGCTGCGTTCATATTCGGCTCCCGTTCCTCAAATACCTGGCAACCGGCGCGCCCTTCCCTGCCCGGCGCCCGGATTACCCGTCGATTTGCCCGATCTGCTTCGCGGTCTACTTCCCCGTCCAGACCGGCTTGCGCTTCTCGTTGAAGGCGGCCAGCCCTTCGCGGGCATCTTCGGTCATGGCCAGCAGCGCGATCTGGCTTTCGGTATAGGCGATGCCCTCCGCGAAGCTCATCGACGCCATCGCCTGCATGGCGTACTTGCCGCGCCGTATCGCAGTGGGCGACTTGTCGGCCACGCGGGCGATCAGCCATTCGGTCCGGGCGTCCAGCTCGCCCGGCGCGGCCAGGTGGTTGACCAGCCCGGCGGCCTTGGCCTCGGCGGCGGAAAACGGCTCGCCGCTGATGCACCATTCGCGCACCAGCCGGGGTGGCGCCAGCGTCTGCAGCAGGCTCAGCACCTGCATCGGGAACACCCCTACCTTGACTTCGGGCAGGCCAAACAGCACGTTGTCGGCGGCCACCGCCATGTCCGTCATGCACAGCAGTCCCATGCCGCCTGCCATGCAGGTGCCGTTGATCCGCGCGATGCTGGGCAGCGTGGCCTGCTGCGCCTCGCGCAGCATGTCGGCGTAGTCCACATTAGGCCGCGACAGGTCGAAGGCAAAGCCCTTGCCCGGTTGCAGGTCGCCACCGGCGCAAAAGGCCTTGTCGCCGGCGCCGGTGAGTACGATGGCGCGGATGGCCGGATCGGCGTGAGCCGCCCGGTAGCCGGCGCGGATGCCATCCACCACTTCCTTGTTGATGGCGTTGCGCTTGTCGGGCCGGTTGATGGTGATCCAGAACGCGGCGCCGCGTTTTTCATGCAGGACGGCTGGGGTTTCCGATTCGCTCATGGTGCTCCGCCGGATAGGCTGTGTCTGTGTTCGGGAAAAGGAGAAGGAAGAGGCAGAGGCGGTTCAAGCGGCTGCCTTCACCGGCTCAGCCGGCGTCGCCGCGAACTCGATCTCCGCGATCACGCGCATGGCCGCGGCCTGGTCGCCGATCTGCACATGCACGGCGCCGACCCGCCCGGCAGCGGGCGCCACGTGGATATGCTCCATCTTCATGGCTTCCAGCGTCACCATGGGCTGGCCGGCTTCGACCTGGTCGCCGGCGGCAACCATGACATTGACCACCCGGCCGTTCATCGAGGCGCGCAGCTTGCCATCGCCGGCGGCTTCGCCGGCCCGCGCGGCCGCCGCCCGCGTATGGTCCTCGACGCGCAGCGGCGCGCCCTGGTATTGCAGCAGCAGCGTGTTGCCGTCGCGATGGAAGTCCGCGCTCTCGACCACGCCGTCGCAGCGGAACCGCACGGCATGCTCGCCCAGCGCAAGGGTCTCGAAGGCGAAACGTGTTTCGCCCATGGCGACTTCAAAGCGATTGCCGCCGCCGAACGCCAGCGTGGCCTGATGCTCCGCCCCGTCGAGCCGGTAGCGCAGGCCGATCGGCAGCGTCGGCGCCAGGCTGGCGGCGGGCGCTCCGGGCTGACGCTCGGGGGAAGTCTCGTACAGCAGCAGCGCGGCCAGCGCGGCCGCACGCCGGCGCAGCGGCGCGTCGGGCCGCAACAGCGCATCCTGGTGCTGGCCGATGAAGGCCGTGGTGGCTTCGCCCGCGGCAAAGGCCGGATGCGCCAGGCAGCGGCCCAGGAATACCTGGTTGGTGGTCACGCCGAGCGCCACCAGGTCTTCCAGTCCGCGGGACAGCTTGCGGCAGGCTTCGTCGCGCGTGCCGCCGTGGCTGACCAGCTTGGCGATCATGGAGTCGTAGTAAGGCGGAATCGCCGCGCCACTGCCCAGCGCATGCTCCACCCGCAAGGCGGCCGGCGCCTGCCACAACGCAATGGCGCCGCTTTGCGGCATGAAGCCCCGGTCGGCGTCTTCGGCGCACAGCCGCACTTCGATGGCGTGGCCGGAGAAGGTGACGTCTTCCTGCGCCAGCGGCAGCGGCTCGCCGGCGGCGATCCGCAATTGCAGCGCCACCAGGTCCAGGCCGGTGATCGCCTCCGTCACGGGATGCTCCACCTGCAGCCGCGTGTTCATTTCCATGAAGTAGTAATTACCGTCGCGGTCCAGCAGGAACTCCAGCGTGCCGGCGCCTTCATAGCCGATCGCCTTGACGGCGGCCACGGCGGTGGCGCCCATGCGGGCCCGCAACTCGGGGCTCACCGCCGGCGATGGCGCTTCCTCGATCAGCTTCTGGTGGCGCCGCTGCACCGAGCAGTCGCGCTCGCCCAGGTGGATGGCGTTGCCATAACGGTCGGCCAGGATCTGGATCTCGATATGGCGTGGTTCGATCACGGCCCGCTCCAGAATCACCTCCGGATCGCCGAAGGCGCCCTGCGCCTCCGAGCGCGCGCTACGCAGCAGTTCGGGGAACGACCGCGCATCGGGCACCAGCCGCATGCCGCGCCCGCCTCCGCCCGCCGTGGCCTTGATCATCACCGGAAAGCCGATGCGTCCGGCTTCGGCGCACAGGCGCGCTTCATCCTGGTCTTCGCCCTGGTAGCCGGGGATGCAGGGCACGCCGGCCGCCATCATCAGGCGCTTGGCGCCGGCCTTGTTGCCCATCGCCACGATGGACTCGGCGGACGGGCCGATAAACACCAGCCCCGCCTCGCGGCAGGCCCGCGCGAAGGCGGCGTTCTCGGCCAGGAAGCCGTAGCCGGGATGCACCGCATCGGCGCCGCAACGCCTGGCGGCCTCGATGATGGCGTCGATGCGCAGGTAGGATTGCGCCGGCTGCGCCTCGCCGATATGCACCGCCTGGCCGGCCTCGTGGACATGCCGCGCATCGGCGTCGGCGCTGGAGTAGACCGCCACCGTGCGGTAGCCCAGCGCGGTGGCGCTGCGCATCACGCGCAGGGCGATTTCGCCGCGATTGGCGATCAGGATCTTGTGGAATGGCGTGGGCTGCTTCATGGTGGCCTGTTCTGGTCTTTAGCTTTGAACGCTTACTTCGCCTGGGGAAACGTCCCCATGAACTTGCACAGGATCTGCATCATGACCTCGTCGGCGCCGCCGCCGATGGAGGTGAGCCGCCCGTCCCGGAAGATGCGCGAGATCGGGCTTTCCAGCACATAGCCCATGCCGCCCCAGAACTGCAGGCAGCGATCCGCTACCTCGCGCGACAGCCGGCCCGCCTTGAGCTTGGCCATGGTGGCCAGGCGCGTGGCATCCTCGCCCCGCACCATCATCTCCACGGCGCGCCAGCACAGCGCGTGCAGCGCTTCCACCTCGGTCTGCAGTTCGGCCAGGGTGTAGTGCACCCACTGGTTGTCCAGGATGGAGCGGCCAAAGGCCTTGCGCTCGCGGGTGTACTCGATGGTGAGGTCGATGGCCTTGGCGCACCGGCTGCATGAGCTCAGGGCACCCCACAGCCGCTCCACCTGGAACTGCTCCATCTGGTAGGTAAAGCCCATGCCTTCCTGGCCGATGCGGTAGCGCTGCGGCACGCGCACATCGTCGAAGTAAAGCTGCGCGGTATCGGACGAGTCCATGCCGATCTTGCGGATCTTCTTGGCCACCGAGACGCCCCGGGTCTTCATTGGCACCACGATCAGCGTCTTGTTGCGGTGCGGGGCCCCGTCCGACGTATTGGCCAGCACGCAGCAGAAATCCGCCTGGGTGCCGTTGGTGGTCCACATCTTGCCGCCGTTGATGATATAGTCGTCGCCGTCGCGCCGCGCCGTGGTCTTGATCGAGGCCACGTCGGAGCCGCTGCCCACCTCCGAGACGCCCAGGCAGGCCACGTACTCGCCGCGGATCGCGGGTGCCAGGAATTCGCGGCGCAACTCCGCGCTGCCGTGGTGGGCCAGGGCCGGCGTGGCCATGTCGGTCTGCACGCCGATGGCCATCGGCACGCCGCCGCAGTTGATATCGGACAGCGTCTCAGCCAGCACCGCGCTGTAGGAGTAATCGAGGCCCATGCCGCCATCCTCCTCCGGCTTGGACAGGCCCAGCAGGCCAAGCTCGCCCATCTTGCGGAAGACTTCATGCGCCGGGAAGATCTCGGCCTCTTCCCAGGCATCCACGTACGGATTGATCTGCTCGGCGATAAAGCGCTTGATGGTGGCGCGCAGCGCCTCGTGTTCGGGGGTGAGTTGCATGTCTCGGGTCTCCGTTCTCTGTTCTCTGTGTTCTTGTCTTATGTTCCGGATGGGGCCGTGGCCTTCAGGTCAGGGCCGCGCCACGGCGAATTGCATGGGTTGCGGTGTCCTGGCGTCGCCCTCGCGGCAGACGGCCAGCACATTGGCCAGCACCGCACGCGTATTGCGCGGGTCGATCACGCCATCGTCCAGCACATGGGCGCTGGTGACGAACACGCTCATCTGGCGGTCGAAGCGCTCCACGATGCCCTTCTGCAACGCCTCAAGCTGGTCGGAGTCAGCCTCCCCGCCTTTGCGCTTCATGGCGGCCTCCGTGACGATGGCCATGGTGCGGGCCGCCTGTTCGCCGCCCATCACCGCGGTCTTGGCATTGGGCCAGGAGAAGCAGAAGCGCGGATGGAAGCCCCGCCCGCACATGCCATAGTTGCCCGCGCCGAACGAGGCGCCGCAGTAGATGGTGATCTGCGGCACGGTGGCGTTGCTCACCGCCTGGATCATCTTGGAGCCGTGCTTGATCATGCCGGCTTCCTCGTAGCTGCGGCCCACCATGAAGCCGGTGGTGTTGTTCAGGTAGAGGATGGGCGTGCGCGACTGGCAGCAGGCCTGGATAAAGTGGGTGGCCTTGGTCGCGCCGGCGGGATCGATGGGGCCGTTGTTGGTGATGATGCCCAGCGGCCAGCCTTCGATCTTGATATGGCCGCACACGGTGGCGCCGCCATAGTTCTCGCCGAATTCAAGGAAGTCGGAATCGTCCGCAATGCGCGCGATCACCTCCTTCATGTCGACGGGGCGCTTGTGGTCCATCGGCATCACGCCGAGCAGTTCCTCGGCGTCGTAGCGCGGCGGCTTGAACGCGCGCGGCGCGGCGGCGGGCTGGTCGCGGTTCCAGTCGATCTTGCCCAGGATCTCGCGCGCAATCCGCAGCGCATCGCGATCGTCTTCGGCCAGGTAGTCGCCCAGGCCGGAAACCGAGGTATGCATCACCGCGCCGCCCAGCTCCTCCTCGGTGGCTACCTCGCCGGTGGCCGCCATCAGCAGCGGCGGCCCGGCCAGGAACGCGCGCGAACGGCCCCGCACCATGATGATGTAGTCCGACAAACCGGTCTGGTAGGCCCCGCCGGCGGTGGAGGAGCCATGCGTCACGGTCACCACCGGCAGGCCGGCCGCCGACAGGCGCGCCAGATTGCGGAACAGGTTGCCGCCGCGCACGAAATCCTCGACCTTGTAGGTCATCAGGTTGGCGCCGGCGCTCTCTACCAGTTGCACGTACGGCAGCTTGTTTTCGAGCGCGAGTTCTTGCGCGCGCAGTTGCTTGTCCAGCCCCTTGGGCTGCAAGGCGCCGGCGTTGATGCCGGCGTCCGAGGCGCTGATCATGCAGCGCAGGCCCGATACAAAGCCGATGCCGGCGATCAGGCCGCCGCCGGGTACGCTCTTGTCCAGGTCGGGGTTGTCCAGCCCCAGCCCGGCCAGCGACGACAGTTCGATGAACGGTGCGCCCGGGTCAAGCAGCAGCGCCAGGCGCTCGCGCGGCAGCAACTGCCCGCGCTTCTCGAAGCGCGCGCGCGATGCGGCTGACGTATTGGCGGCACGCTGTTCGAAGGCGCGGATACGTTCCAGCAGGGCTAGCATGCCGGCGCGGTTGGCCTGGAATGCTTCGCTGCCGGCGGAGAGTCTGGATTCGATATTTGCCATGTGGGTTTCACGTTGCTCGAGGCGGCAGTGCGCCGGTGTGAAGTCATGGTAGGGGTGGGAGGCGGTACGGTCTTGCGAGAACTGGCTGTGCTGCTTCGGGCCTTTGGGGGTGCGGTTTCAGAACCAGCGCAAACCGGCCAGCGGCCGCCATTCAGTCCGCGCGCAGCCGCACCCGGTACTTCGGCAGCAAGGCGCCGGGCGCATACGAAAGCTTGGTCTGCCGGAAGTTTTCCAACCCCAAGTCCTGCTCGAAATTCAGCCATGCCACCGGGCGGGCGAAGGCCGTGCAGAAATGGTGGAACATGTACTGGTAGATGCCCTTGAAAGCCACCAGGCCCTTGGCAAAGCGCATGGCGAAGACCGCCGGGCGGATCTCCTGCGCCAGCAAGAAGCCCACCGGTTGCCCGGCCACTTCGTACAAGAAGCCTTCCAGCCCCAGCGCACCGGCGTGCAGCAAAGCCTCGCCGCACGGCGCGTCATCGGCCTCGCCCTGGGCCTTGTGCCTGGCGTGCATCCATCCTTCGTGCACGGAGAGGGCTTTCCGGGCGAGTCCGGCGTGGTAGGGCCGCGCGGTGACGGCATGCGCGGCCAGCAGTTGCTTCATGAGGTTGCGCTTCTTGGCCAGGGTGGTACCGCGATAGCCCGCAAAGTTGGCGGCCGGATAGAGATAGTCGGCGTYGGCACGCGCTTCGTTCCCGGTGAAGACGGCGGGATCGAGGCGCGCCATCYGGGCCGAGGAAAGCGGATAGAAACAATGGTGCTCGCAAAGCAGCGCCTGCAGGACGTGGCGCGGCGCCGTGGCGAGATCGAACAGCGGCAGCGCGTGGCGCGCGCCGTCATAGGTCAGGCCGCTGATATGCGGATAGCGGCCGCCAAAGTACCGGTAGGCGTGGGCTTGCCGGAACAGATACAGGTTGGCGAAGGCGTGTTCGGACAGGCAGGTTTCGGCCGGGTCCACGCTGAGGGCACGCAGGGCCGAATCGATCCCGGCGGCCAGTGCCAGCGTGAGCGGTTCGCCGGCCGCCACGCACTGCGGTAGTGCGAACCCGTTCACTCCGCGGGCGCCGTGCGCAATACACGCGTGCCGGCGGCCGGTCCGGTGGCGGGTGGCCCCGCGAAGCACTGTGCCTGCGCCAGCCATCGTTGCGCCGGGCCCGGGCTGTACCGCAGCCGGGTGTCGTCCAGGTGGCGGCGCTGAGTGACCAGCAGGCAGAAATCCTCCGCGCTGCCGCGTACGAAATTGTCCGGCTGGGGTTCGTTCCAGGTCCATTGCCCGCCATCGGGCGCGCTGAGTTCCACGTACGGCGCCGGCCCCGGCACCGGCTCGCCGCGATTGACGAAGGTCCACCCATAGGTGGTGGCGCCGATATGCGCGATATGCTTCAGGCGGGCCGTGGGCGCGCGCGCCCGGCCCGCCGTGTCCCAGACATCCTGGCCATGCGCCCAGGTCTCCATCAGCCGCGCAGTGGCAAAGCTGCGTGCGCTCATGGGCGGCCCGTACCAGGGCAGGCGCGCTTTGGGATCGAGCGCGGCAAGGGTCTGCACCAGCCGCTCGTACACGGGCTGCCAATACGCCAGAAGTGCCGGCCCGTCGAGGTGGCCGTAGACTTCCCGCGCCACAGCGCTGATATGCCCGCCCGCCGCCATCAGCGTGTTGAGCGCCTGCGCGTCACGCAGGAAGGCTTCCGGATCGGTGGCGGACTGCAGCGCGGTCTGGTCGAAATAGCACAGGTGGGCAATCTCGTCCCACGCGCTCCAGTCATGGAAGGCGCTGGGCTGGCGCCATTGCGCGGGGCTGAGCGAGGCGGCAAGCGCGTGCAACTCGTTGTATTCGGCCAGCAGGTCCTGGCAGGTCTCTTTCATGGGGTGGTATCCCGCTGCCCTTGACGGGCTGATTGTCGTTGGCCGCCATTGTGACGCAAGGCGCCCCGGCGATCTTGCGCCAACTGGTCGCCGCCGGCCTACAGCGGGCGGCAGGCTGTCAGCGGCGGCAGCCCATGCAGCGCCAGCTTGCGCGAACCGGCAAAGATGTCCCGCGGCTTGAGGCCGTAGACACGGCGGATGGAATGGCTGAAATGGGTGGAATCCGGATAGCCCGTATCCAGCGCGACTTCCGCCAGGTTGGCCTCCTGCGTGACGTAGTGCAGCAGGCTGCGGGCGCGTTTCCAGGTACGGAAGGTGCGGAACGGCGTACCGACTTCCTCCTTGAACAGGTGCAGGAAACGCGAGAACGACAGGTTGGCATCGCGCGCATGATCGGTGGCCGCGCTGCGGCTCCCCGGATCGCTCTTGATTTGCCGCACCGCCGCATCGATACGGGGGTCGAGTGCGCGCGGCGGCAGCGGCTCCCCCAGCAACAGCGTATCCAGCAGGCGGGGATCCAGTTCCGGCCGGTGCATGCCGCGCAACTGGGCGATCAGGTCGCGCGCATGCTGGGCCAGGCGGGGCGCGGCCAGCGCGCCGCCGGGGCCGCGCAGCAGCGCGGGCAAGCCTGACATATCGACGGTCTCGGGCTCGATCAGGAAGCCGCAGAGAGTGCGGCTGTCCGACGCGATGCGGTGCGGCACATAGGGCGGCACGAATGCAATTTCGGCCGTCTCCCACCCACCCTGCGCAACGCTCAGGCGAAACGGCGCGTCCAGCGCCACATACAGCAGGATGGCGCCGATGGAGCGCACCGACGGCGCGCCAAGCAGGCCGACGTAGAGCACGCGGTCGGGGTCGATCCACATGAAACTTCCGCTCGGCCGGTCGCAGGACCGGGCCGGGGTATCCCGCTTGCATTCCAAGACTGGCGGCATCTGGTCTCACTGTTCGCGGCGCCGCGAGTGACTGACGGCTGGCACCTGGTTCGGCAAGAAGGCGCGGGCTCCGGCAGCCGCACCGCGGCTTCCCGCACCTCCAGCATCATGCCAGCGAAGCCGGCCGAACAGCGCTCCGATGGGGTTTATCCCGATGCCCGCATGGCCCGCGGACTGGCTCATGCTCCCAGTGCCCTGGCCAGCCCGGGCGGGACCCGCACCGGCATCGCCAGCAAGACCTGCCCCATCCCCTTGCCCAGCGGGTCGTTGCGCAGCGAGGCCATGCCGCCCCCGCCGAGCGCCTGCTCGCAGAGGAAGTTGAAGGCGCCGATGCCGGGCAGGAAATAGCGCGTCACCCTGCCCTTCACGTTATGGGCGAGGAACGCGGCCACCGCGGCCTCGCTGAGTTGCCCCGCGATCAGCGGCAGATAGGCGGCATCGCGCGCGATGATGCCGATGTTGGAGAAATCGCCCTTGTCGCCGCTGCGGCCATAGGCCAGCCTGATCAACGGGACTTCGACCCAGTCTCCGCCGGGCTCCGCCGGGGCGAACGCGGAGGATGCGGTGGCAGCCCCGTTTCCGGAGGCCGGGCTGGCCTGGGCTTCGTCTCCGGGGACGAACGCCGCCGGCAACGGCAGCGGCTGTTCGTCCAGCCAGACGGCGGGCCGGACCATCGTCTTTGGCACCAGGAAGGGAAACTGCTTGATGGCCAGGCTGACGGAAGGCCGCCCGCCCACCCCGGTGGTGCCGGGCGACCACGACGTGCCAGCCGGCGCGATCTCGCGGGCGAACAGTTCCAGCGCGCGCTTGTCCGGGTGGGCCACCGCCAGCCACATCACGGCCTCGAACAACGGCGGCTGCGGCACGTGCGGGCCAAAGGACGCGGCGGTGCCCAGCACGTCCAGCCGGGTCTCGGTGAAGTCCGGCAGCCCGGCCCGGGCCAGCAAGGCGCGGCTGCGCTCCAGGAAAGCCTCGCCGCTGCGCCGCGCCTTGCGCACGGCGTCGAAGCCGACGATGGTCAGTTGCGCCGAACAGCGGTAGCCGTCCGCATATGTGGCCGACACCTTGTAGCTGGCGGTAGGCGCGCGGCCCCTGGCGCCTTGCACCTCCACCAGGTCCGGGCCGGCCTGGCGCAGCGTGACGCCCGTGAAGTCGCAGATCACGTCGGGCAACAGGTAGGCGGCCGGATCGCCGATCTCGTACAGCATCTGCTCGCCGACCGTGGCGGGATTCACCAACCCTCCGGTGCCGGGCGGCTTGCCGACCAGGAAGGTGCCGTCGGAACGGCAGGTCACCACCGGATAACCGATGTTGGCCCAGTCCGGCACCTGCTCCCAGTCGGTGTGCAGGCCGCCGGTGGCCTGGCAGCCGCACTCGATGATGTGTCCAGCCAGGCTGCCCGCCGCCATCAGGTCGTACGCCCCCGGCTCCCAGCCGAACTCATGCATCAGCACGCCGAGCGTCACCGCGCTGTCCACGCAGCGCCCCGTGATCACGATATCGGCGCCGGCATCCAGCGCGGCCCGGATCGGCACGGCGCCCAGGTAGGCGTTGGCGGTCAGGATGCGCGCGGGCATGGCGGCGCCGGTCTGCATATCCCGCACGCCGGACTCCCGCAGCGCATCCAGCTGCGGCAGGAGGTCGTCGCCATCGACCACGGCCACCCGCACCGGCACGCCCAGTTCCTCGGCCAGCTTGCGCACCGCTGCCGCGCACGCGCGCGGGTTCACGCCGCCGGCATTGCCGACGATACGGATGCCCTGCGCGAGGGCAGGCTTGAGTACAGCGCGCAAGGCGCCGGTGACGAAGTCCAGCGCATAGCCGGCTTCCGGGTTCTTCAGCCGCGCGGCGGCCAGCAGCGACATGGTGAGTTCGGCCAGATAGTCGAACACCAGGTAATCGACCTCGCCCTTCTCCACCAACTGCACCGGTCCGATCCCGCTGTCGCCCCAGAAGCCCGAGGCGCCGCCGATACTTACGGTTTCCTTGCCCTGCCGATTTTGCTTGTTCATGGACGTGCTTTCCTCTTCCTTCCGCTAGCGATTGGCGTGTCGCCGATGCGTCGGCCTGTCATGTCGCATCGACCCTCGCCGGCACGATAGCCAGACGCTGCCGGCACGTCTTGCGTCAATTGGCTCCTGCCTGGCGGGCAACGCACGGCGCTCACCCCGCCGGATTCATATATGCACAGTGCTAATCGTTATTTCCAGAAAAGCGGCGCGGACTTTATATTCGACGGTTTTCGCCGGTCGGCGTGGCCGCTGGCGTCTCCTCATCCTCGCTGCCGGAGCATTGCCTTGAGTCACGTCCTTACGCTGGGCGACACCCTTTCCTGGCCCGCGCGCTACCTGCCGCGCAAGACCGCGCTGGTTGCCGGCATGGGCGCCAGCCGCCGCACCTGGACCTATGCCGAACTGGACGCGGAGGTGAACCGCCACGCCCACGCCCTGCTGTCGATCGGCGTCGGCCGCGGCGATGTGGTCGCGGCCTTCCTCTACAACACGCCGGCCTTCGTTTTCAGCATGCTGGCGGCGGCCCGGGTGGGCGCGATCTTCAACCCGGTCAACTACCGGCTGGCGGCGCAGGAACTGGCGTTCATCCTGGAAGACGGCAAGGCCAAAGCCCTGCTGTTCGAGCGGGAAGGTGCGGAGGTGGTGGAAAAAGCGGCCGGGCTGGCGCCCGGCACGACGCGCTGGATCTATGCCGATCCCGAACCCGCGCCGGCCTTCGCCACGCATCACCTGGACACGCTTGCCACAGGCCAGCCGCATGAGGCGCCGGGGATTGCCGTCGGGGAGAACGATCCCTGCATCCTGATGTACACCAGCGGCACCACCGGCCGGCCCAAGGGGGTTCTGCACACCCACCGCAGCAAGCTCGCACACAACGCGATGATGCATCAGGCGATGACGCTCTCCCGCGAGGACGTCGGCCTGTCGATCGCCCCGCTCAACCACACGGCGGAACTGCACACCAGCTTCCTGCCGCGCCTGCACCTGGGCGCCACGCAGGTGCTGCAGCGGCGCTTCGATGCGGGCGAAGCCTGGCAATTGGTGGAAGCGGAAAAAGTCACGCACTTTTTCGCCGCGCCGACGATGGTCGGCATGATGCTCAACCACCCGGAGGCCCACACGCGCGATTTGTCGTCGCTGCGGCTGGTCGAGTATGGCGGCGCATCGATGGCGCCGCACCTGATCCGCGAGTGGGACCGTACCGTCGGCGCCGGGCTGGTGCAGGTCTACGGCACCACCGAGATGGGACCCTGCATGTCGGTGCTGTATCCGCACGAGCAACTCAGCCACGCCGGCTCGGCCGGCCTGCCCTCGCTCAACCATGATCTGGTGGTAGCGGCCTTGCGCGAAGACGGCGCGCCTACCGATCCGGCCGAGCGTTGCGCGCCCGGCGAAGTCGGCGAGATCCTGGTGCGCGGGCCGTGCATGATGGCCGGCTACCTGAACCGTCCGGACGCCAACGCGCGCGCACTTGCTCACGGCTGGTACCACACCGGCGACCTCGGCAGCCTGGATGAAGACGGCTACCTGTGGGTGCGCGACCGTATCGACTACATGATCAACTCAGGGGCCGAGAATGTGTATCCGCGCGAGGTGGAGGATGCGCTGATCGAGCATCCGGCCGTGCTGGAAGTCGCCGTCATCGGCGAGGCCGACGCCACCTGGGGGCAGTTGGTCTGCGCCTACGTGGTGGCCAAGGCGGGGGCGCAAGCCAGCGCGGAAGTGCTCGACGGTTTCCTGGTGCACGGGGACCGGCTGGCCGCCTATARGCGGCCGCGCCGGTATTACTTTGTGGATGCGCTGCCCAAGACCACGAGCGGGAAGATCCAGAAACACTTGCTGCGGGTGAAATGAAGATGGCGGGCCGCGGGCCCGCCACCTGTTTATCTCGCCGCCCCCGCGCCCACAGCCGCTTCGATCATGCCGATCAGCAGTTCCGCCGCGCCGGACAGGCTTCGGCCTCCCGGATAGACCAGCATCAGGGGCAGTGGCGCGGGAGACAGATAGTCCAGCGCCAGCGGCAGCAGGCTGCCTGCCGCCAACTCCGCGTGGACGRCCTCGTGCGTCGCGAACAGGACGGTATCGGTAGACATCGCCACTTCGCACAGCACCTCGACGTTGTCGCACTCCAGCCGCACTGGCAGCGCTTCGGGTCCATCCAGCCTGAATAGCGCCGCCACTTCCTCACGGGCGCGGGGCGGCAGCTTGGTCGTCGCCAGTCCGTATCCGGCCATCCTGCCCCGTATCTCATCGCCCGCCAGCGCGGCCAGGGGGTGGCCAGGATTGACGAAGAAGCCCATGCGCTGAGCCCGCAACGCGCGCACCTGGAAATCAGCCGGCGGCGGCAGGCTGTGCGTTACCGCGACCACGAAGTCGAGTTCGTCGCGCTGCAGCTTTTCCAGCAAGCGGCGCCAGCTCTCCGTCTCTACCCGTACCGAAAGCCCGGGATACTCGCGCGCCAGGCGGGTCAGCACCGGGCCCAGGAAAGCCGCCGCGGGGAACGAGCCCACGCCAAATTCAATAACGCCGCTTTCAAAGCCGCGCATGCGCTCGGCCTCGCGCTGCAGGGCGCGAAGGTCGCCGAGCATGCGCTGTGAGCGCGCCAGTACCATGCGGCCCGATTCGGTGGGCAGCAACCCGCTGGCGGCGCGGTCCACCAGCTGCAGGCCGAGGGTTTCTTCCAGCGTCTGGATGCTGCGCGTCAGCGCTGGCTGCGTCAGGTTCAGCCGGCGCGCCGCCCGCGAAAAACTCCGTTCTTCCACCAGCACGGCAAAGTGCTCCAGGCGTCGCAGGCTAAGCATATGCATTTAATTTATCGAAACGGCGATAAATATGCATTTGATTTGGCGGCAACGCAATACCTATACTCAGCACGCAGACCGGCCAGGGCGTCACTCGCGCCAACATCCAGAGCACAACGGCTGCGCCATCCAGACATGGAGAAGGAGACAAAATGAACCGCCCCAATCCCAGGCGACGCGCCCTGTCGCGCCTGTCAATCCCGGCGCTCGCCATCGCCGCGGGCATGCTGGGCAGCCCGATCGCAAGGGCGGCCGCAGCGACTGACTGGCCGCAGCCCGGCAAGCCCGTGCGCGTGGTCGTGCCATTTACTGCGGGCTCCGGCGGCGACGCCCTGCTGCGACTGATCGCCAAGCGTGCCTCGGAGCAGTCGGGCGCCAATATCATCATCGACAACAAGCCCGGTGCCGGCACCTTCATCGGCGCGCAGGATGTGGCGCGGGCCCCGGCGGACGGGCACACCCTGCTCTACACCATCGTCGTCACGCATACGCAGAATCCGCACCTGTACAGCAAGCTCCCGTACGACCCGTTCAAGGACTTCACCCCCGTGGTCCAGCTGGTGCGATCCGCTACCGTGCTGGTGGCCAACCGCAACGCGCCGTTTGGCAATGTGCGTGAGCTGGTCGCCTACGCGAAGCAGCATCCCGGCGAACTGAACTTCGCCTCGTACAGCCTCGGTTCCACCTCGCATCTGAATGGCGAGATCCTGCAGCAGCGCGCTGGCATCCAGATGGTCCACGTGCCATACAAGGGCACGGCCGACGCCACCCGCGCGGTGCTGGCCGGCGACGTGCAGGTCTACTTCGACGGCACCGCCACCGCCGTGGAGAACGCCCGCGCCGGCAAGGTCAAGCTGCTTGGCGTGGCCGCCGACAAGCGCCTGGCGGTGCTGCCCGAGCTGCCCACCATGGCGGAGCAAGGCGTGGAGGGACTCGACATCGTCGGCTGGCAAGGCCTGTTCGGCCCAGGCAACCTGCCCGCGCCAGTCGCGCAGAAGATCGCCGATACGTTCCGCGCCGCGGCGCAGGCGCCGGATATCGCCGAGATGATCCGCGCGCAGGGCAACGATCTCAGCGGCGCCGGGCCGGACRCCTTCAGGAAGATCGTTGCGCAGGACTACGACCGCTGGGGCGCGGTGATCAAACGGATCGGCTTGAAGCTCGATTAGCCGGCCATCCGCGCCCGTCCCCGGGGCCGCAATTTACTGCACTCTCATCAAGACAGAAGGAACAGATTCCATGCATGACTTAGTCATCCGCAGCGGCACCATCGTCGACGGCACCGGCCGCGAGAGCTTTCAGGGCGACCTCGCGATCGACGGCGGCATGATCAGCCAGGTTGGCGGCAAGGCGGGCTCCGCGCGGCGCGAGCTGGACGCAGCAGGCGCTCTCGTCACGCCCGGCTGGATTGACATCCACACGCACTACGACGGGCAAGCCACCTGGGATCCCTACCTTTCTCCGTCCACCGGCCACGGCGTCACCACGGCCGTGATGGGCAACTGCGGGGTCGGCTTCGCGCCGGTGCGCCCCGCCGACCGCGCCTGGCTGATCAAGGTCATGGAGGGCGTCGAAGATATTCCCGGTTCGGTGCTGTCCGAGGGCATCCAGTGGGACTGGGAGACCTTCCCGGAATATCTCGATGCGCTGGACCGTCGCCCCAAGGCGCTGGATATCGGCGCCCAGATTCCGCATGCCGCGCTGCGCGCCTACGTGATGGGCGATCGCGGCATTGATCACGACGAAGCCACGCCCGACGATCTCGACCAGATGTGCGAACTGGTACGCCAGGGCATGGACGCTGGCGCGTTGGGTTTCTCCACCTCGCGGACCTTCCTGCATAAGTACGATGAACGCAAGTACCCGCCCGGCACCTTCGTCACCGGAGAAGAAATCACCCGGCTCGGCCGCGTGCTGGGCGAGGCCGGGCACGGGGTCTTCCAGATGACGGCCAATCACGTGTCGATGGATAACGAGCTGCCCTGGCTGGAACGGCTGGCGCGCCACACTGGCCTGCCGGTGCTGTTCAACCTGCAGCAGACTGATCCGGCTCCGGACCTGTGGCGCGACCTGATGACCACGCTCGACCGCGCGCATGCCGAGGGGGTGCCATTGTATGGGGGCATCAGCGGCCGGCCGTTGGGCCTGCTGTTCTCCTGGCAAAGCAGCCTGCATCCCTTTATCGCCAGCCCGGCCTTTATCGAGCTCGCCGCCCTGTCCTTCGAGGCGCGCATTGCCCGCTTGCGCGACCCTGCGGTGCGTGCACGCATCCTGTCCGAGCCGCGCGCACGCATGGACCGCGGCATCGAATCCATGTTCGCCAACTACCCGCGCATTTTTCCGCTGGGCGAATCGCCGGACTACGAACCGGCGCCCGAGAAGAGCGTCGCCGCCATCGCCGCCAGCCGCGGCCAGGAGCCGCTTGCCATCATCTATGACCTGATGCTGGCCAACGACGGCAAGGCCATCCTCTACTACCCCAGCTTCAACTACTCCTACGGCACGCTCTCCCACCTGCACGAGATGCTTCAGCATCCGGCCACCGTCAACAGCCTGTCCGATGGTGGCGCGCATTGCGGCTATATCTGCGATGTCAGCATGCCAACCTTCATGCTGACCCACTGGGCCCGCGAGCGCAGCCGGGGCCCGCGGCTCGCGCTCGAAGCCATGGTCAAGCGCCAGTCTGCCGACACCGCGCGGCTTTACGGGATGACCGATCGCGGCACGCTGCTGCCCGGCATGAAGGCGGATGTGAACGTTATCGACTACGCGCGCCTGCGCCTGCATGCGCCGCGTATGGCTTTCGACCTGCCGGCCGGCGGGCGGCGGCTGGTGCAGGAAGCCGATGGCTATGTCGCTACGGTGGTGGCGGGCGTGCCGATTTTTGAGAACAAGGTGGCGACGGGGGCGTTGCCGGGGCGGCTGCTGCGGGGGCGGTGCGAGAGATGAGTCCATGCCGTCAGTCGCGGCGAAGATGACCAGATCGCCGGATTGATCTTGATTTGCTTCGTCATGCTATTTGCGTTCTGGCGGCTTCCCTTGTTCTGTAAATTTTCTGAATAAAATCAATTTTTTATAGCGATAACTTGATGTTTTACATTCTATCTGTCGGCCCTTCCGGCTTGTGATGGCCGTGCGGAGCTTGCCGCCAACAACCCGCCCCGCGATCCGTGGAAGATGCCAGCTCATGATTCATTTTTTATGTAATAAAATCAAATGCTTGAGGCTGTAAGCTCAAGTATTTTCCCGATTCTTCAGCCACGTCGGATCGCCTGATCGGGCGCATATTCCGCTAAACCTTGAAGCGCGGCCGCCGAACGGGCCTGAGCGGCCTTGCCCGGGCCGGACTCTGCCGGCCGGGCGCGCTAGCGGACCGCACCCCATCCGCCTCCGCCTCGGCGCGGGTCTCCAGCAACTGCCGATATTCCGCCAGCAGCCCATCCTGCTGCCTGACCCGCTCGTCCCTCATGGCCAGCGCATTGCCGAGTTGTGTGATTTCCTCGGCTTGCCGCCCCGCGCTGTCGGCGGCTTCAATCAGCTTCTGTTGCGCGGCCTTCCGCTGGCTCTCCAGCAACCGCTGCCCTTCCCTTGCCGCAACGCGCGCCGCGTCCAGTTCCAGCGCCATGCGCCGTTCATTGGCGCCAGAACGCTCTGCCATGGTTTCGCGTTCCTTGTCCCAGGCGGTGCGCTGGGCTGCGGTGTCGCGCAGCATCGCGTCCTTTTCTTCCTGTAAGCGCGCCAGCGTGGCCCGCAGCGTCTCGTTGTCGGCCTGCTGCGCCAGCAGCCTTGCTTCGGCGTGGGCAGCGCGTTCGCTGGCCTCGTCGCGCGCGCGGCCGAGTTCCGCCAGCGCGTTGTCCGCGGCTTCCAGCCTGGCTTGCAGGATGGCGCGTTCCTGGGCCAACGCTGCCTGCTCCGCTTCGAGTGCTTCCCGTGCTTGCGCCAGGGCGGCTTCCCGCGATGCGTAGCTTGCCGCCACTGCCGCCCTGGCCTCCGCCTGCGCGGCGTCCCACAGATAGCGGGCGGCCTGGTTGACCGGTTCCGGCAGGCCGGCCGGGGCTGCAAAGGCTTGCGGATCCTGCAATCGCGCGCCTAGCCCGGCGAACCATGCATCCAGGTGTGGACTGACGGTATTGGGCGAGCCTCGTCCCAGATGCAGCCGGATGCGTTCGATGGTGGGCCGCTGGCCAGCCAGCAGCAAGGCATCGGCGGCCTGCCAGACGTCTTGCTGGGTGATGGAGCGGGAGCGCGTTGCGGCGGGCATGTTGGCAATTTGCATGGTTGGGCAAGTTTTTCGGCGCCTCTTGGTCGCGCCACTTGGATAAGGCTCGATAAGGAATAGTTATCGCGCCTTATCCGTTCTTGGTGTATAATTTAATACAGCATACATCATATTTATTATGATTACTCGCAAATCGCAGCCGCTTCCGGGCAGTCCCGCCGAAAGCCAGCCCAAACGCCCCGAATCCTCCAGCCTGACGCCCGTTCATGCCGATTTTCCTGCGCCGCTTCACCCGTCCGAACTCGATCCGCTTGGCCGCCAGGCCGCCGAGGCGCTGTACCGCGAGGGAGAATCCGCCAACACCGTGGCCAGTTATCGTTCCGCCCTACGGTATTGGGCGGGCTGGTTCGCTCTGCGCTACGGCCAGCCGATCGCCCTTCCCTTGCTGCCGGCGGTCGTTATCCAGTTCGTGGTAGACCACGCCACCCGGTCCACGCCGCAGGGGCCGGCGAGTGCGTTGCCGCCGGCGATCGATGCCGCGCTGGTGGCGCGCGGGCTCAAGGCGCGCACCGGCCCGCCCGCGCTGGCTACGCTGATGCACCGGCTGGCGGTCATCGCCAAGGCGCACCGGCTGGAGAATGCGGATAACCCTTGCGCGGACCCTGCCGTGCGTGAACTGATGTCGCGCACGCGGCGCGCTTACGCGAAGCGTGGCGAACGCCCGGCGCGCAAGGCGGCGCTCACGCGCGAACCCCTGTCCCGCCTGCTGGCAACCTGCGACGATTCGCTGATCGGCCTGCGCGACCGTGCCCTGCTGCTGTTTGCCTGGTCAAGCGGCGGCCGGCGGCGTTCGGAGGTGGCGGGCGCTACGCTGGCCAACCTCACACGCATCGCACCCGGGGAGTTCGTCTATCAACTGGGCTGGTCGAAGACCAACCAGACCGGCGCGGATCTGCCGGACAACGACAAGCCGGTCATTGGCGCCGCGGGCGCGGCGCTGGAGGCGTGGCTGCAGGCGGCGGCGCTTGGCGAGGGCGCCATCTTCCGGCGTGTTCGCCGGGGGGGCCATGTTGGCGAGGCACTATCGGACGCCGCCGTGCGCAAAATCGTCAGGCAGCGTTGCGAGGCGGCAGGCCTGAGGGGTGACTTCTCGGCGCACTCGCTACGCTCAGGCTTTGTCACCGAGGCGGCTGCACGCCAGRTGCCGCTGGCAGAGACCATGGCCATGACCGGGCATACCAGCGTGGCTACGCTGGTGCGGTATTTCCGGGCGGCCGACGCGCGGCGCTCGATGGCGGCGGACCTGATCGGCGTGCCGGAACCCGGCCAGGAAGCGGGTCAAACCCAGGATGAAGGCGACAAGGACGCGCCGCGCTGAATTGCCGCCGGCCCGCTCCATGCGGAGGCAATGCCGCTGCTGGACAAGCCGGGCCAGCCGCATAAGAATATGGGCCGGATCGCGCACATCGCCAGATCCCTGAATGTCCTCGGCGGACCAAGCGCGTTTGATCACCCGCCGGCCTTTCGATGCGTTCAAGACGGCCGCGGTTTACAGCGGCATCTACGGGGGAATGCCATGCGGCAATGGTTTGTCCTGCTAGCGTTGGGCCTTTTCATGGGTACCGCCCATGCCGGCAAATGCGTAAGCGGCAACAAGACGCTTTATACCGATATAGCCTGCCCGCCGGGCTGGCAAGGCACCGTGCTGGGCGGCAACCTCTCACGCATCAGCCCGGAGCCGGCTACGGAAGCAGCCAACCAGCAGTTCCTGCAAAAGCGCCAGGCGGAGGAAAACGAATATCAGGCACGCATCGCACGCGAGCAGGCTGAGTCGGTGCGGACCGAGCTCAACCAGTGCCATTGGCTGGGCAACCAGATTCGCCAGCTGGACTACGACTACAGCGTCCGGCGCAACGCGCGTCTGCCCGAGCAGGAGGATTACCGCAGGCGCTATCGCGCGCTGCGCGACCAGCAGGCTCGGTTGCGGTGCTGATGCCCGTCTGATGCCCGCCTGAATTTGGATGCGGATCCGGACGAACCCGGCGATTCATTACAATCCGCGCCGAGCATGCCGTTATCCATCCAAGCGGCGTGCGTGCCGGAATGCGGCTTCCAACCTCCGGTACGCCTCTTGTCCCTTGCATCGGGGCCCAGGGCACCGTTCGGATTGCCGTCACCGGCGGAAGGACTCACGCTGTCGCACCTTTTCCCTTGCCAGACGCTGAACCCTTATGAAGTATCCCGCCATACCTGCCGACGAACCGCTTCGCCTGGAAACGCTCCGCTGCCTGAGTATCCTCGACACGGCCCCGGAGGAGCGCTTCGACCGCCTGACTCGCCTGGCCCGGCGCCTCTTCGGCGTTCCCATTGCGCTGGTCAGCCTGGTCGACGCCAACCGGCAGTGGTTCAAATCGTGTGCCGGCTTGTCCGAGACCGAATCGCCGCGGGAAATCTCCTTTTGCGGGCACGCGATCCTCGACGACGGCATCCTGATGGTGCCGGACGCGCTGCTGGACGAACGTTTTCACGATAACCCGATGGTGACCGGCCAACCGGGCATTCGCTTCTATGCGGGTTGCCCGCTGTCGGTCGCCAACGGCAGCAAGCTGGGCACACTGTGCCTGATCGACGTGCAGCCGCGAGAGTTCGGCGAAGAGGACCGCGCCTTGCTGCGCGACCTGGCACGGATGGCCGAACAGGAGCTTGCCGCGCTCCAGCTTGCCAATATGGACGAACTCACGCTGCTGTCCAACCGCCGTGGATTCTGCGCGCTGGCGCAACACGCGCTCAGCGTTTGCAGGCGGCTGGAAAAGTCTGCCACGCTGCTGTTCTTCGACCTGGATGGATTCAAGGCCATCAATGACCGCTTCGGTCACGCGGAGGGCGACCGTGCCCTGTCGGCATTCGCGGCGCAACTGCGCCACGCCCTGCGCGACTCGGACGTGGTTGGCCGGCTGGGCGGCGATGAGTTCGTGGCATTGCTCACCGGCGCCGATGCCACCGTGTGCGGCGCCACGCTGGCACGCCTGGAGGCTGAGATGGCGGCGTTCAACCGGCACGCCGCCCGTGGCTATGCCATCGAGTTCAGCGTGGGGGCCATCCAGTTCGAGCCGGCACGCCACGATGGCATCGCCGCGCTGCTTGCCGAGGCCGATGCCTCCATGTACGAAAACAAGGCTTTCCGGAAGGCAGGCCATCACCCGCAACCCATGGCGGAAGCCGCCCGGTTTCAGTGATTTCGCAAACAATCCATCAGGGATGCCCCCGAGTGTGCAGGGCTGCCGCCAGCCTTGCACACCTGCCTATACTGACTAGCGGGCCGCAAGGCGGCCCCCGCGCTCCAGGCCGTGAAGAACAGGAACGCGAATAGAAATGGGAATAGGAGAAGGGATATGCCACACGAACAGTTCCTCGCCAAGCAGGAAGATCGCCGCAGTGGACTGCGTGCGTTGCGTGCCGCTCTGTTGAAAGTGCACAAGGAAGTGATCGCACTGAATCGCACGGAGTACGAGCGCTTGCATGGCCCGATCCCGGCTGGACTGTTCGTGCAGGTTGTGACCGAGGAGACCTATTTTCGCTGGCTCGATCCGCTGTCACGCCTGATTATCGAGATCGACGAAGAGCTGGATGCGCCCGAGCACCACGATGAAACCTGCCGCRCGGTCGCCGCGGCCACCGAGAAGCTGTTCGGCCCCAACAGCGACCCGGCGTTTCGCGATCGCTACCAGCAAGCCCTGCAGGACGAGTCCGGCGTGATCGTCGCGCACGGGCAACTGATGAAGGTCGTCGCGCAGTTGCGGCAACTGGTCTAGGCACACCCGGCCCGGGCGGCGCGGCGCGCCGGTTATTTGCGAGGCCGGGCCGGGCTCCCATGGTCCACCGAAATCGGGTCGCTCGCGGGAAAGGTTTCCCTGAGCGCTTCGTCCAACTCGTCTTCCACATGGTCGTCCTTGCTGGCGGGCTCAGGTGCAACTTTGGGCGCTGGTGATGCCGGCGGAGCCGGGGCGGCGGGCTTGCTCATCGTCTGGTCCTGGATGGGGTGGACTTTGATCTTAGAAGGCTTTCGGGGGGGATGCCAATCCAGGGTGAGCACCGTGCCGGCCGACCTGGCCGGGCGCCAGGCCTCAGGTCGTGCGATAACGGTTGCGCACGTCGCTGATCAGGTCGCGGTTGCGCGGTGCGCCTTGGTACTGGCGCTCCACCGGTGCGCGGATATCGAAGCTCTGTTCCTGTTCCTGCAGCGCACCCGCGTGCTTTCTCCTGGCCACATCCTCACCCTTGCCGGTTTCCTCCAAGATGGCAAGGTCGTTGCGATCGGCCACGCTGTACCTTGGCCATGCATCGGTCCCCGCCAAGCCCTGCAGTGAAGTGGCTTATTAAGCGCTTTATCTACTGAGTGGCGCCAGCCACGGCAGCACCACTGGCTTCCCGGCGCTGTTCCGCCGGGCGCCGGGACCCGCCCTGGAGAAATATCTTCCGCTGAATCTTTGTCCCTCCCACCCCGCGGATACAGCCGCCTCGGCCCTCGCGTGACCGCAAGCGTGGTTTTGCCACGCCAGTCGTGCGCGAGTGAACGAGGCGAACTCCCCGACACACGGCAGAATAGCTTGTCGGCGCAGCACGAAACTCGAATTTCGAAAGACGTAACAGGCACCTTGCCCGCCCCGGAAATACATTGCAAACAAAGGGCGCGGGCAGCGCCTGCGTTGCCACGACCAGTCTTCGGCCATCCGGCCGACTTTTTTGTCGGAGTACCTCCTAGGGGAATGTAATGATCAATATGGACTCGGGTTGCCTGCAAACTAACCGTACCTCCCACGCTGCCTCGGTGGCCGCCTGGCCTGAATTCGTCACCCAGCGGGTCGCGGGCCACGAGGTCGAGCGGGTACAAAAGCGCTGGGGCGGCAGCCATTTGCTGCACGGCCGGCAACCCGGACCGGATGCCGTCCATTTTTCCAGCAATGACTACCTTTGCCTGCTTGGCGAAGAGAAGCTGGTCAGGGCCCAGACGGCCGCGATGCGCGGGCCGGAGAGCGAACTGCTGATGTCGGCGGTCTTCCAGTACGGCGACAATCCCACCAGCCGGCTCGAGCGCAAGCTGGCGGCATTCAGCGGCGCGGAGGACAGCATCCTGTGCCAGTCAGGCTGGGCGGCCAATGTAGGGCTGCTGCAAAGCATCGCCAATGAACGCACGCCGGTCTATCTCGACATGCTGGCCCATATGTCGCTATGGGAAGGCGTCCACGCGGCACGTGCGCGTGCCGTGCCGTTCATGCACAACGATGCCGAGCACGCCGAGCGCCAGATCCGCAAGGATGGCCCGGGCATCATCGTGGTGGATTCGGTTTACAGCACCAATGGCAGYCTTTGCCCGCTGGCAGATTTCGTGGAGGTGGCCGAGCGCACGGGCAGCGTGATCGTGGTCGACGAATCGCACTCGCTGGGCACCCATGGCCCGGCCGGCGCCGGGCTGGTAGCGCAGCTCGGCCTCTCGCGCCGGGTTCACTTCCAGACCGCCAGCCTGGCCAAGGCCTTCGGCGGCCGTGCCGGGCTGGTCACATGCCCGTCGTCGTTCAAGGGTTATTTCGCCGCGGAATCGCGCCCGGCCATTTTCAGCTCGGGCCTGCTGCAACATGAACTGGCCTGGTTCGACGCCGCCGCGGATTTCATTGCCGAGGCGGATGAACGCCGCACACAGTTGCACGTGGTCTCGACGCAGGTGCGCAATGCCTTGTCCGGGCTGGGCTACAACGTCTCGGCAGGTTCCGAGCAGATCATTGCGCTGGAATCCGGCACCGAGGAGCAAACCCTGGTGCTGCGCAATGCCCTGCAATCGCGCGGCATCTTTGGCGCCGTGTTCTGCGCGCCGGCCACGGCGCGCGACCGCGCCCTGATGCGTCTGACCATGCACGCCTGCCTGACCGCCGTGGAAATCGAGCGGCTGATCCAGGTGTGCGCGGAAATCCGCGATGAGGTGAACCTGGCGGGCTGGCGTTCCTCCCAGCGCAAGCCGCGCGCGGCCGTGGCACGGCCGCCGATGGCCAGGCAGTCCGTGCTGCACGAGACGCTGGAAGCGCTGCACGGCACGGCCTGAGCGCCGGCGAGAGGCCGCGGCCTTCAGCCAGCCGCGCCTTCGCCTTCGCGGCGCGGCGTGGCTGGCGGGAATTCGAGGACGAACTCCGTATATTCGTGCTCGACCGAACTGCAGTGGATACGGCCATCCCAGGCTTCAAGCGTCTCCCTGCAGAACGCCAGACCGATGCCCGTGCCCTCGTTGCGTGGATAGGTATGGAAGCGCTTGAAGATGGACGACAGTTCGCGCTCCGGCACGCCTGTGCCGGTGTCGCGGAAGATCAGGCGGTTGCGCCGGGTGCCTAGCTCCAGGCTCAGCCGGATCTCGCCGTGCCCTGCCCGCGCCAATGCATGCAGGGCATTCTTGAGCAGGTTGAACAGCACCATCACCATCAGCTTCTGGTCGGCGTGGATAGGGAAATCCGTCGTCAGGTCGGCATGCACAAGGTCGCGCTGGCCAGGTTCGAAGGGATAGCGCGCCAGCGCCTCTTCGATCGCCTGGCCCAGCGGGAAATGCTCGCTGGGCCCTTGTTGCGCCTTGACCCGCGCGTTGACCAGCAGCACGTCGATGCCGTGGTTCATGCGGTCGACTTCCATCTGGATGCGTGGCAAGGCATCCTTGAGCAAGCCGAAATGCGCACGCGGCAGGTTCAGCGAGTTCTCCGGCGTCTCATTTTCCTCGTAAAAGCGGATCAGGCCTGGCAGGTAGCGGCCCATGCCTAGCGCGGTCGAGCCGATGCTGCGGATTGGCGTGCGCAGTTCGTGGGCAACGGTGCCTAGCGCAATCGCCATGCCGTCGAGTTTTTCCTGGATCAGGATGCGCTGGTCTATCTTGAGCACGGCGATGGTGCAGATGGTGAAGCCGATGATCGGCAGTTCCATCGGCCAGTTCACCGCCAGCAGCGCCGCGGGGGGAGGGGTGACGTAGTTATAGACCAGCCAGGCCGCCGCCGTACCCAGCACCAGCGAGGTGGYGCCGCCCAGCCAGCCGCTGAAGTTGAACAGGATGATGACGGCAATCACGAGCGACTGGGACCAGACCAGGTTGCCGTGATTCATCAAATACATGTAGACGAAGAAGAACGACAACGCGTATGTCAACGTCAACCAAAAATGCACTGGCAGCCACTTCTTATCCCTCAAGTCGCGGCTTACGATCAGTGGCAGGCACATCACCATCGCCACCAGCCGCAGGGTCAGGCTTTCATACGGCTGGGGGAAGACGAATTTCCAGACCACGTAGAAGGTCGGAAACCCGATGAAGGCGAGCCAGCCCAGCAGACGGATGCGCTTGACCTGCGCCGGCTGGCGGATGTCTAGATGAACTTCCCTGGCAAGCACCCGGCGCAGGCGCATCGCGCTTTCACCGCAACTGCGTTGAATCTGGGCAAGCATGTTGAGAACCGGCTAATGGCTGTGGATGGTGGCGCTGAGACGAAAGTGTAGCCGGATAAATCGGTTAGCTTGCCGATTTTGTGCGCTTTTAGTTGCTCAGGCCCTTCTTCGCAGTCGGCCTGGCACCGGGGCTGGTCCAGCCTCAGCCTGCCGCGATCAGTCCAGCAGGTGCCCCATGCGCTCGCGCTTGGTCTCCAGGTATTTTTGGTTCTCGGCGTTGGACGGCACGATGTGGCGCATCTGTTCCACCACCGTGATGCCGGCGGCTTCCAGGGCCTGCTTCTTCTTGGGATTGTTGCTCATCAGCCGGATCGACTTGACGCCCCACTGATGCAGCAGGTCGGCGGCGAAGGCGTAGTTGCGGCTATCGATTTCCTGGCCCAGCGCCAGATTGGCGTCGACCGTGTCGAGCCCGCCGTCCTGCAGCGCATAGGCGCGGATCTTGTGGCCCAGGCCGATCCCGCGCCCTTCCTGTCCGCGCAGGTAGAGCAGGATGCCGCGCCCTTCTTCGGCGATTTTCTTCATCGCCAGGTCGAGTTGCTCGCCGCAGTCGCAGCGGCACGAGCCGAACACGTCGCCGGTCAGGCATTCGGAATGCAGGCGGGTCAACACGGCTTCGCCGGTGATATCGCCGACGCTCAGCGCCAGGTGTTCGGTGCCCGAAACGGCACCCTTGAAGGCGTGGGCGGTAAATTCGCCAAAGCGGGTCGGCAGGCGGGCGGAGCCGATCAGCTGGATCTCTGTGTCAGTCATGTCAGTCGGAGTTTGGCGCCGGCCTTGGTGGCACGGCATCGGGGCGCTTTGCAGCGTCTAGCCCGCTACGGTAGCACGAGCGGGGCCGGACCGCAGGCGGCGCGTGATTCGGCACTTGATCCGGTGCTCGAAGCAGCCATGCCTGTCCGCCTGGAAGTCCGCCTTGAACCTCCCGGCCGGCAAGCCGGCTCCACGCTGCGCGCCGGGCAGGAAACAAGCATAACGCTGCCGAGGCCAGGCTGCCGCGAGCGGCCTCAGCCAAGCTCGATTGGCTGCCCGTGCGGGGTGCGCCGGGCTGCGGCGATCCAGGCGTCGCGCCGGTCCAGCAGCGCGGCCTGGTCGACCAGGCCCTTGGCGGCGCTGATCTGTTCCAGCGCGGTCAGCCAGAACAGGTAGTAATGCTGGCCGGTGTCCGGGTCCCCGTTGGCCTGGGCATCACGGATGACCTGGGAGAGGCTGGCTGCCCATTCGGTCCAGGTGAAGGCGCCGCGTTCATGCAGCGCCAGCGTCATGGCGAAGGCCTGGGCTTCCCATGGCTCGCGGAAGACCGGGCCGGTGCTGTCGCACGGCAAGGCCGGCAACGCGGCGCGCATGGCTTGCAAGGTGGCCGGCGGCGCCGGCGGGGCGGCAATGGGCTCAGCCATGGGCAGCCTCCGCCGGATCCAGGTAAGGCTCCCAGCAATCCACGCTGACCGAAGCCGCGGTGGTATCGGCGCCCCACAGTTCGCTGGCGGTAAAGCGCACCGTATACAACCATTGCGGCTGGTCCCCGGCGCCGGCCGCGCTGGCATCGGGGAAGACATGGGCGCCATGCACCGCCACGATCTCGCCTTGCCGGCCACGGCAATAGCGCGGCAGCCGGGTATGGCCGGCGGGATGCATCTGACGGGTACGGACCCGCTCTCCAAGGTGGAAGCGCGCCTCCGCCGTGGCCGGCCGGGCACTGGGCGAGCCGCGTGCCAGGGCGGGCGCTACCTGCTCCGCTTCCAGGACGCGCGCCAGGGGGACCGGCGCCGCGCTGGAATGCCCGCTGGCGATCTCCCCGGCGTCGGCCAGGCCCGTCTTGAGCAGCAAGGCCTTGAGCCCTTCAAACCAGATCTCGAAGTAGCTGCTGCCCAGGTACCGCGCCGGCGGGAGGCTTTCGCGGGCCGCGCGCGAGGTATCGATGTTCCACTTGCCGACCGCGCCCATGGCCAGTGTCAGCGCCAGTACCCGGCGCTCCCATTCGGCGTGGAACGGCGGTTCGCCGGGTTCGGGGCGGACCGGGCCGAAGCCCTGCATGCCGCCAAGGTCTTGCGCGCCGTTCATGCCGGTTCCTTTGCCGTTGCCGGCGCCACCATGTCGGGTAGCAGCCCGGTGCCAATCATCGAATCGCGCGTGACCAGCGCGGCCAGCGCTTCCTCGCTCCAGCCATCCGTGCCCGCCGGACGCATGGGCAGCACCAGGTAGCGCAGTTCGGCTGTGGAGTCCCACACCTGTAGCTGCACCGCATCCGGCAGCGTGAAGCCGAAATCGCGCAGCACGCCGCGCGGATCGATCACCGCCCGGGCGCGGTACGGCGCCGACTTGTACCAGACCGGCGGCAGTCCAAGCACGGGCCAGGGATAGCAGGAGCACAAGGTGCACACCACCATATTGTGGGTCGCCGGCGTGTTCTCCAGCACGATCATGTGCTCGCCCTGGCGCCCGCTGAAGCCCAGCGAGGCGATCGCCGCAGTGGCGTCCGCCAGCAGCCAGGCCTTGTAGGCCGGGTCGCTCCAGGCCTTGGCTACCACCCGCGCGCCATTGCGCGGGCCAATCTGCTGCTCGTAGGTCTCGATCAAGATGTCCAGCGCGGCGGGGTCGACGTAACCCTTCTCCACCAGCAGCGATTCCAGCGCGCGCACACGCAGGTCCATCTCGGACAGCGTGCTGCCGCCGTGTTTATGGTCATGGTCATGCGCAGCGGTCGGTCTTTCCTGCGGGGAGTTCGGCGGGTGGGGAGGATCCTGGCGCATCGGCGTTGGGCTCGTTCTGGCTCTGACACTGCGGAACGGCCAGTATGGTCGCGCCTGCTGCACTTGGCAATCCGGCCGCTTATGGCTGCGCGGCGCCGGCCTCACGGGTGGCACGGCACCCTGTGACGCCGTCCCTTGCCGCCGCCTTGCGGGCGTCCCCCTGGTGTCCTGGTGTCTACACGCGGGCACGGCTTTTGCACGATTTTTGCGATCCCGCCCGCCACATGAGCCGTAGCGGACTGGCTTGGTTGCACGGCTCGCCCGCCAACATTGGCCAGCAAAAGGAACGACAGGCATTGCGCTCAGCAAGGGGAAAATCGTGGCGCGAACACTACATGCAGAATCTACCGATGAGAGCCCGGACTTCCTTGTAGTTCTTACAAGCTCTTGCAGGCGAACCTGCCATCATCAATATCACCGGCGCGTCTCCCGTGGATGCGCCGATGATCCCCGCCCATGACCCCGCGCGCACGCGTCCGGCCGTCTCGTTCGATACCCAATATCGCTGAGCTTGCCATGAACATTCTGCCCTCTCCAGAAGCCGCCAGGCGGCCCCTGATCCTCAATGTCGACGACAGCGACGGGCCTCGCTACGTCAAGGGCCGCATCCTGCAACGCGCGGGCTTCTCCGTGCTGGAGGCTGCGAGCGGGCAGGCCGCGCTGTCGCTGATCCGCCAGCACGCCCCGGACCTGGTGCTGCTGGATGTGAATCTGCCCGACATCAACGGGCTGGAAGTGTGCAGGCTGATCAAGAACGATCCCGAAACCGCCAGTACGCTGGTGCTGCAGACCTCCGCCGCGCTAACCGAGTCGCGCCACCGCGTGCAGGCGCTCGATGGTGGCGCCGACAGTTACCTGATCGAGCCGGTGGAAGCGGAGGAATTGGTGTCGAGCATCAAGGCCCTGCTGCGCATGCGCAAGGCCGAGGAAGCTTTCCGCCAGTCCTCGCAAGCCTTGCGCGAGAACGAGGAATTGTTCCGCCAGCTGGCCGAGAACCTTTCCGATGCGCTGTGGATCCTCGATCCGGCGGAGAGCCAGTTCCTGTACATGAGCCCGTCGTTTGCGCGGTTGTGGGGCCGTCCGATGGAGGAACTGAAGCACAACCCGCGCACCTGGCTGGACTGCGTGCAGGCCGAGGACCGCGAGCGCATGGAAGTGGCCTTCGGCGCGATGATGGCGGACGGCCGTATGGATGCCGAGTTCCGGCTGGTGCGGGGCGATGGCGAGGTGCGCGAAGTCCGCGCGCGCGCGTTCCCGGTCTCCAATACGGCGGGCGTCTTCTATCGCGTGGCCGGCATTTGCCAGGACATCACGCCGCAAAAGCGCGCCGAGCGCATGCTGCTGGAAGAAGACCACCGCAAGGACCATTTCCTGGCCATGCTGGCCCACGAACTGCGGAACCCGCTCGCGCCGATGCGCAGCGCGGTCGACCTGCTGATGCGGTGCGCGCCCACGCGCGAGGAGACCTTCAAGGCCCGCGACATCATCGCCCGCCAGCTGCATCACCTGACGCGGCTGGTCGACGACCTGCTCGATATCTCGCGCCTCACCCAGGGCCGCATTGTGCTGCGCAACGATATTGTCGAGTTGCGCACGGCGCTGAGCACCGCTGTGGAAGCCGTGCGGCCGCTGATCGACACGCGTGGCCACTCGCTGCGGCTGAGCGTACCGGAAGGACCGATGCCCGTGCGCGGAGACCTCGTGCGGCTGACCCAGATCTTCAGCAACCTGCTGCACAACGCCGCGCGCTATACGCAGCCGGACGGCCAGCTCGCGCTTGAGGTTACGTGCGACGGCAGCCTGCTTACCATCAAGGTGCGGGACAATGGACCCGGGCTGTCGCCGCAAGCGCTGCAGGCCATCTTCGATCCGGCCACGGCGCATCACGGCGACAAGCGTCCTGCCGCCGCCGGACAGGAAGGCATGGGTATCGGGCTCTCGCTGGTACAAAAGCTTGTCAATCTGCATGGCGGCAATGTCCATGCCGAGAGCGCCGGCCCTGGCCTTGGCTGCGCCTTCGTGGTGGAACTGCCCGCCCAGCCCTGGCAGAGCTGGCGGCCAGAAGTCGGCAAGCTCAGGTCCCGGCCGGGCACGCCGCGCACGGTGATGGTGGTGGACGACAACATCGACGCGCTGGAGGCCATAGCCCTTACGCTCGAAGCCATGGGGCACACGGTGGTGACCGCCATCGACGGTCCCGCCGCCATCGCGCGCGCGGCCAAGACCCGGCCCGACGTCATCTTGCTCGACCTCGGCATACCGGCCATGGACGGCTTCGAGATCGCCCGGCGCCTGCGGGCCATCCCGGAATTGCAGCATGTACGCCTGGTGGCGCTGACCGGCTACAGCCAGCCGGCGGACCGGCAGCGTACAACGCAGGCGGGTTTCGATCGCCACCTGGTCAAGCCGGTGGACCTGGAGGCGCTGTCGCGTATCCTGGATGAACCGGGGGAAGCCGGCTGAGCCCGAGCCTGAGCCAGGCGCTTGCCCCGCCCTTGCCTATCGACCGCGGCCCGGTTTACGCCGCTACCGGCCGTGCTACAGACCCCGGAGAGACCTATGCGGATTCAGTTCCACATCACGCCCGAACCCGATCAGGCGCCACCCGACCCCGACGTTCCACAACCGGCAGTGCCCGATCCCGATCCGCCGGCGCCGGTCAGCGACCCGCCTCCAGGGGATTTGCCAGCGCCCCCGCCGCAGCGCGCCTGAGTGGACGCAGAACACCGGGGCCCCGCCTGTGGCGGCCGTGGCTGCCTCTGCTGGAATCAGCGAATGACGGCCTGCGGGAGCCACCGGTTCGCCACGCAAGGCACAACGGCATGCAAATAAGACGATGCCCGCGCATGCGGGCACCATGCACTTTATGCCGAAGCCGGTAAAAACTGCGGGGTCCCGGCTAGATCAGCCCCGCTCCGCATGGACCGGGAAACTCACTGCGACGCATATGGATCTACCGTCCGTGGAGCACCCCTGTCCTTCCGCCACGATGTGCGCGCCCTGGGTTTCCACGAGCCGCCTTGCCAGCAGCAACGCGGTACCCTGGCGCGGCGCCGATGCGCCGCCTTCGGCGGGGCGCCTGCTGAAGAAGTCGGATAGCACGGCGATGCGCTCGTCCCTGCGGGCGTCGCTGGGAGCCCGGCTCTCGGTGATCCGCAGGCGGATGCGGCCGGCTTCCGGCTTCAGGTGTGCTTCGACGGTATCCGCGCTGCGCGCGTGGCGGATGCAATGCAGCAGCAGATATCGCAACAGCGGTTCGAGGCGGCGCGGGTCGGCATCGATCACAAATGCGTGGTTCGATGAGGTGCCATCCGGGCTGTCCACATCTACCGCCGCGAGGTTCACGGCACGCGCTTGCGCCATGGAGCGTGCCGCGTCCATGGCCGCTTCCAGCGCCGCCAGCAGATCCACGCGTTGCCATTGCGGCGGGCTGTCGTTCGTGAGCAGCGCGACGGCCTCTTCCATGTGTTCGATCAGGCCCAGCTGCTGCAGCATGCCGGTGCGGATACCGGCCAGCGCGCGCTGCGCCGGGGTGGGTGGCATGTCCAGCGAGTGGTCCAGCACATAGGCCCAACTCTGCACCCCGTTGAGCGCGGAGCGCAGGTCATGTGCGATCTGGCCGATCAGCGTGGCGACTTCGGCGCTGCTCTGGACCGGTTCCGGTGGCTCGCATGCATCATGCGTTTCATGCGCGTCGCGGGATGCGGGCTGGCCGGGTGCGCCGGGGTCTTCGGAGGAGTTGGGTTGCTGCGACATCGGTACCTTGTGCGGGCGGTGTGCTCACCCGGTTGCCATGCAATTAGCATACCGCGCGGTGAAACCGCCGCATGCGCGCGGACCAAAGCCGCAATCAGGCGCTTGTCCGGCAGGCTTGACGCGTGCCGGGCCAGGCCACGCACACCGCACGCTAGTTCGGCGCCGTGGTTCCGTTCTGCGCGGCGCCCGCGCCATTGGCTCGCAGCCACTCGGGTAGCTCGCCTTTCGAGGCATATTCTTCCAGGCGGTTATACAAGGTTTTCAGGCTGATGCCGAGGATCTCGGCGGCATGCTTCTTTACGCCGGAGCATTGCTCCAGCGTGGCAAAGATCAACTGGCGATCGGCGTCCGCCAGGGATATGCCCACCGGCACCGACACCATGGCGGTGGCGGCCGGGTTCGCCGCCGCCACCTGCAGCGGCACATGGGCATCGGCAATCAAGTCCCGGTCGGCCATGATGTAGGTCCGCTGCACGAAGTTGCGCAGCTCGCGCACATTGCCCGGCCACGCATGCAGCAACAGGCTGTCCAACAGTTCCGGGGCGAAGCGGCGCTGGGTGCCGTGCTCGCCGTTCATCTGTTCCAGCAGCGTATTGGCGATCTGCACCACATCGTCGCCACGCGCGCGCAGCGGCGGCAATTCGATCGGGAACACATTGAGCCGGTGATAGAGGTCGGCGCGCAGCTTGCCGTCGGCCACGGCTTCTTCCGGATTGCGGTTAGTGGCGGCCACCACGCGCACGTCGGCTTGCAGCTCGCGGTTGGTGCCGACCCGCATGAAGGCGCCGGATTCCAGCACGCGCAGCAGCTTGACCTGCAGTTCGATAGGCATCTCGGTGATTTCATCGAGAAAAAGCGTGCCGCCGTCGGCTCGCTCGAAGTAGCCCTTGTGCTGGCGCTCGGCGCCAGTGAAGCTGCCGCGCTCGTGGCCGAACATCTCGGATTCGATCAGCGCGGGAGAAATGGCGCCGCAGTTGACCGCCAGGAAAGGCTGACGCCGGCGGGCCGATAGCTCGTGGAGCGTCTGCGCGGCGAGTTCCTTGCCGGTGCCGCTCTCTCCCACCAGCAGCACGGTGGCCTCGGTAGGTGCAACCTTGCCAAGCTGGTCATAGACCACCTGCATGGCCTCCGAGCTGCCGAGCAGCCGGCCGAAACGGCCGTAGCGGCGCAACTCGCCGCGCAGCGAGTGGATCTCTGCCTTGAGGTCGCCCGTGGTGGCGATGCGTTTCAGGATGGTGCGCAGCCGTGTCACGTTGATCGGCTTGACCAGGTAGTCGGTTGCACCCCGGCGCAAGGCGTCGACAGCGGATTCCACGCTGGCGTAGCCTGTCATGAGGATCATTTCGACGCCTGCGGTGCCGACCTCGTTGAACAGGTCCATGCCGTTGCCGTCGGGCAGCTTCAGGTCGGCCAGCACGGCATCGGGCATCTGCCAGCCGATTTGCAGGCAGGCCTCGCGCAGATCGCCGGCAGTGGCCGATGTAAAGCCTTCAGTCGCCACGATCTCCGACAGTGCAGCACAGGTATTTTCATCGTCATCGACGATCAGAATGTGAGGCATATATTCCGTATCGGCAGCGTACAACGCCACCGGTGCGCCGCGGGGACCGCGCGCAATCCGGGTGCGTCGTTCCGGCATGTTCCATGCGGGCGACGGCAAACACAACGCGGGCCCTATGTCTGAACATACGGCTAGCATGCGTCTCGGGGCCAAGGGTGAATCCGGGGATACGTCTTATTCTAGGCAGGCTTCACCGGCAGCGGTACCCGTGTCTGTCTGACAACTTCACGCGCGGATCGGACCAAATGCACGAAAGCGTGCCAGCCGATCAAAACAGTGGCTTCAGGTCAACGCAGGCGATAGGATTAGCCTGAACCCTCCCTTGGTTGCCGATGACAAGCTGCGACCCCCCTGCCCCTTCCCCTCGTCCTGCCGCGCCGGCCAGCGGTGCGCCGCGCCGTGGCGCTATCCCGGGCGGGCCCACGGCGTTGCTGTGGCAGAGTTCTTCGCCCGTGATGCGGCAACTCCTGGCGCAGATCGACCGCGTGGCCGCTACCGAGGTCACGATGCTGGCGGTTGGCGAGAGCGGCACCGGCAAGGAACTGGTGGCGCGTGCCGTGCACGAGCGCGGCGCCCGCCGGGCCGGGCCGTTCGTCGCGGTCAATTGCGGCGCGATTCCCGCCACGCTGATCGAGTCGGAATTGTTCGGCCACGAGAAAGGCGGTTTTACCGGCGCCATCCAGCAAAAGGCCGGGTACTTCGAGCAGGCCCGCGGCGGCACGCTGTTCCTCGACGAAGTCACGGAGATGGCGCCCGACATGCAGATCAAGCTGCTGCGGGTGCTGGAGACGCGCACCTTCCACCGCGTGGGCGGCGACGCGCAGATCGTGTGCGACGTGAGGATTCTCGCCGCCACCAACCGCGACCCGGTCGAAGCCGTGCGCGCCGGCCAGTTGCGCGAAGACCTGCTTTACCGGCTCGCCGTGTTTCCCTTGCACATTCCGCCGCTGCGCGAGCGCGGCGAGGACATCGCGCAACTGGCCAGGCACTTCCTTGCGGAATTCAATGCCATGGAGGGGACGGAAAAGACCTTCTCTTCCACCGCCCTGGAACGCCTGCGGCATTACGGCTGGCCCGGCAACGTGCGCGAACTGAAGAACACCATCTACCGTGCCTTTATCCTGGCCGACCGTGTCGTCGATATCGCCAACCCCAATCTCTCTACCCAGCCGCCCCGCCCCGCGACGCTGAACGGTTTCGTCAACGTGCGCATCGGGACGTCGCTGGCCGACGCCCAGCGCGAAATCATCCTCGCCACGCTGGCGCGCTTCGACGGCGACAAGCGGCAGGCAGCCCAATCGCTGGGCATCAGTCTCAAGACGCTGTACAACCGGCTCGACGCGTACCGCGCGGGTTGATTCGCCTGCCTGCCTGTGGCACGGCTGTTGTCTGCACCGTGAGAAGCACTCACCTCGCGTCTGGCGATCCCCCCGGAAGAGGGGCAGCCGCGCGGCACTGGACTGCGCACACTTGTTCGCAATGTCCGGCATGGTCTCGACGATAGAATCAGCCTATGAAGGAAAAACAAGAAACCTGTCCTCTTTGCGGCACTGAGGCCAAAGCCCAGCCCCGTCGCGGCAGCTACGGGCAGTGGGTGCGGTTCGAGTGCCATAACCCGGAGTGCGGCCCCGCCGAAATCAGCACCGGTGCCCGCCGCATGCTGCGCGAGCCCACCCGCAAGGCCGAGCTCCGCGCTCTCGCCCGCTCCAGCCGCGAGCACGGCAAGTTGCCACGCCTGGGTTACGACGGCCCGCGCGGCGAGATCTACGTAGAGTTTGATTGAGCCGGCCTGCCCAGGCTGCTTTGATTCTGCTGGTGCGCCGTCCGGCGTGCCGGGCCAGGCTTTCGATGTCTGGGACGTCCACTTCATCCTGGAGGGCAAGGTTCCAGGTGCACGGCAGTTCGCACTCTCGTCTCTATGATGCCGAATACGGTACTTTTCACCGGATCTACCGGGCTGCAGCCGAGGAACCGTGGCAAAAATTTCCCTTGCCCGGTCCCATGGTGGCCTGGTCGCGCCGCCGCTTTCCGTTTGGCCGCGCATCGTCCGCGGGCTGGCTTTCCTTGTGATCCCCCATTACATTCCAAACAGTTTGTGAGCGTGCCGCGACCGACGGCAACGTTCCCGGCCTGACGAGGGAAGCCTATGGGAATCACCACCGACGACCTGCTGGCCCTGGCTTGCGCCAGCGTCCTGACAGTGACCGTCGTCGCCATGCATTACGAGGCCCTGCGCTTGTTGTCGGGGATGAATCCCCGCCGCTGGACCGGGCGCGTCAATGTGGGCGTGCTGATCGTATGCATCATCGTTGCCCATATCCTGGAGGCCCTGGTGTTCGCGGTAGGGTACTGGTTGTCGGGCTCTGCGCTCGGACTGGGCGGGCTGTCCGGCCCGGGCCCGATCGCGCCCATCGTGTACTTTTATTTCTCGCTGGAAACCTTCACCACGCAGAGCCTCGGAGACATCTCGCCGGTCGGGGCCACGCGCCTGATCGCCAGTATCGAGCCGCTGGTGGGCCTGATCCTGATCGGCTGGTCGACCTCATTCACGTACATCATCATGCGGCGAGACTGGCAGACTGGCACCTCGAAACAGGCCGCACAGGCCGAGGTATAGCCGCCGGACACTAGAGAATCGGCGCGAACAGGGATGCCACATGCATCGCCACCCTGCGCAGCCTGGGCCCGCCGATGTACTCGTTGCGGTCGATCCGCCGCGCCAGCGCGAAATCCTGTTCCAGCATTTGCGCCACGCTGGCGGCGAAACCGCGGTCTGCGGTCATCACCATCAACTCGAAATTCAGCCGGAACGAGCGATTGTCGAGATTGGCGCTGCCCACCGCCGCGGCCTCGTCGTCGATCAGGATGACCTTCTGGTGCAGGAAACCCGGCTGGTAGCGATAGATCTTGACGCCGGCGCAGATGGCCTGGTAGGCGTACAGCGTCGAGGCGGCGAAGACCACCAGATGGTCGCGCCGCGCCGGCAACAGGATGCGGACATCCACCCCGCGCAGCACCGCCAGCCGCAGTACGGCGAATACCGCCTCGTCCGGCACGAAGTACGGGCTGGTGATCCACACCCGCCAGCGCGCCGCCTGGATCGCCTCGACGAAGAACAGGGAGCAAGTTTCCTGCGCGTCGGCCGGGCCTGACGGAACCACCTGGCAGGTCATGGCGCCGGCGGCGGCGGCCGGCGGCGGCAGCAGCACCGGAACTTCGCGCGCGGCCCAGTACCAGTCCTCGGCAAACACCATCTGGATATCGAGCACGGCGCTGCCGCGGATCTCGATATGGGTATCGCGCCACGGCGCCAGCGGCGGTTGCAGGCCCATGTACTCGTCGCCGACGTTATGCCCGCCGGTAAACGCGCATTCGCCGTCCACCACCACGACTTTGCGATGGTTGCGGAAGTTCAGCTGGAAACGATTGACGAAGCCCTTGCGCGTGGCAAAGGCGCGCGCCTCGACCCCCGCCGCCAGCAGGCGCTTGACATAGCTGCCCGGCAGCGCATGCGAGCCGATGCTGTCGTAAAGGAAATACACCTTGACACCCGCGGCGGCCCGCTCGCACAGCAAGCGCTGCAACGCCTGGCCCAGGTCATCGTCATGGACGATAAAAAACTGCACGATGACTACCTTCTTCGCGGCGGCAATGGCAGCGAAGATCGCGGCGAAGGTTGCCTCGCCGTTGACCAGCAGCCGCACGGCGTTGTTGGCCAGGCATGGCATGCCGGTCAGCCGGGGCAAGGCGCGCAGGCAAGCCTGGGACGGCGAATGCACCACGCAGGCATCGCGCGCCTCGCGCTCGCCGGCATCCATGTCGTGCGTCACCTCGCGCAGCCGGTCGTTGTTGAAGCGGCGCGCATTGACGTAGCCGGCAAAGTTGCTGCTGCCCAGGATCAGGTACGGAATCAGGGTGAAGTACGGCATCATCACCAGCGAGCCCGCCCACGCAATGGCGCCGGGGGCGGTGYGCACCGTCATCACCGCATGCAGGGCGGCGATGACGCCGAGGATATGAAACACCAGCACGATCGCCGCGATTAGGGATGGGCTGAGCATGGTCGTCGGATTTAGATTTCGCCCGGCGGCGCCGGATCACGATGGCTAGCATTCTGGCATAGGCACGGCCCGAGGGCATTGCCTGCTGGTGCGGCAGGCAGGATTTCTTCGCAAGGGGTAAGCTCTCAGGCTTTCGCACCCGGCCTCCCCTCGCCGCATCAAGGAAGAATGCAATGTCAGAGTTCAAGATGGAATACCGGCGCCTGGGCGCCAGCAACCTGAAGGTATCGGCGCTGTGCCTGGGCACCATGATGTTCGCCGACCAGACCGACGAAGCCGAGGCTGGCCGCATCGTGGACAGCGCCCGCGCGCACGGCGTCAACTTCATCGACACCGCGGATGTCTACAGCAAGGGGGGCTCCGAGCGCATGGTGGGCAAGCTGCTGGCCGCCGACCGCCATGACTGGATCCTGGCCAGCAAGCTCGGCAACCCGATGCAGGCCGCGCCCAATCATTCGCATTACTCGCGCGTGTGGATCCTGCGCGAGGCGGAGGAAAGCCTGCGCCGCCTGGGGACCGATTACCTCGACATCCTCTACCTCCATCGCGACTACGCGGGTGAAAACCTCGAGGAACCCGTGCGCGCGATGGGAGATCTGGTTCGCGCGGGGAAGATCCGGTACTGGGCGGTGTCGAACTTCCGCGGCTGGCGTATCGCCGAGATCGCGCGGCTGTGCGACCAGTTGGGCGTGCCGCGTCCGGTTGTCTGCCAGCCCTATTACAACCTGCTCAATCGCATGCCCGAGGTGGAAATCCTGCCGGCCTGCCAGCATTTCGGACTCGGCGTGGTGCCTTACAGCCCGATTGCGCGTGGCGTGCTGACCGGCAAGTACCTGCCGGGCCAGCAACCGCCGCAGGATTCGCGCGCGGGCCGCGCCGATCGCCGCATGATGGAGACTGAATTCCGCGAGGAATCGCTGGTGATCGCGCAGACACTGAAGACGCACGCCGAGGCGCGCGGACTGAAGCTGGGGCAGTTCGCTACGGCGTGGGTGCTGGCTAATCCTATTGTCAGTTCGGTGATTGCGGGGCCGAGGACGCTGGCGCAGTTCGAGGATTATTTTGGGGCGGTGGGGGTGGGGGTTTCGGGGGAGGAGGAGGTGTTGGTGGATGGGTTGGTCAGGCCGGGGCATGCTTCTACGCATGGGTATAACGATCCGAATTATCCGTTGGTTGGGCGGCCGGTTAGGTAGGTGGGTTTAACTTTGGGTTTAATGTTGGCTGCTTGACGTCAAGGGCCTTGGCGTCCAAGTCCAAATCAAGGTCTTCAAAGTCAAAGTCAAAGTCAAAGGCAGTTTCACCTCCCCTGCGGGGAGGCGACCTACTTTCTTGTCTTGCCAAGAAAGTAGGCAAAGAAGGCGCGCCGGATGGGGCGACACCCCCTCGGGATCCGGCGAAAAGAGCGGCCGGGACCCAAACTCGCATCGCCT